>JAKEEV010000269.1 GCA_022616395.1 Planctomycetia bacterium
GCCTCGGTTCCATGCTGACTCAGCATCAGCGCTCCGCGAGCTTGCACTTCCGGGTTCGGGTCAGCGAGCATCGCCCGCAACTCCGCAACGCTCTTCCCCGCGTCCTGAAGCGTTGCCCGCGACGGTCCCCGACATCCACTCACGCACAGCGCGAATAGCAATAACCCAACCAGAACGCGCAAACGGCGCGTGTGCTTTGTTCGTAACAGCAAGGTAGAATCAGAAGCGCCCTTCATCTTGCATCTCGCCCAGGGTCGGAGGAACCGCCATGTCTCGATTGCGGTTTGCGTTCTCGTTGGTTGAGTTGCTCGTCGTCATCGCCATTATTGCCATTCTGATCGGTCTGCTCTTGCCCGCGGTTCAGAAAGTGCGTGAATCCGCGACCCGAATGAGTTGCACGAACAACCTCAAGCAGCTCGGCCTCGCCATGCACAACCACCACGACTCGACCGGTCGACTGCCCGGAGGCATCATCGTCAACGGAGACATTCAGGACGGTTGGGGAACTGGGTTCACGGAACTGCTTCCGTACCTTGAACAACAAAACTTGCGCAACATCTACCGGTTCGATTTGCCGTGGTTCGAGCCGGCAAACGCCCAGGCGATTGGAACAGGAGTGAAAGTGTTCTACTGCCCCGCGAATCGCTCGGCTGGCGGAATTGATTTGGCGCCGATCGCGATTCAGTGGAACTGCTATCTTCCACCGTTCGCGGCCGGGACAGACTACGCCTTCTGCAAGGGAGCCAACGCGGGGCTATCACTGGAGCCGGCGAAGGTTCCGGCGAGCGTTCGCGGACCGTTTGGGATCGCTGTTCGAGATGGCGAAGGGACTGTGACAGGCACGATTCGAATAACCGATGTGAGCGATGGCACATCGTCAACGTTCTCGATTGGTGAATCGGCCGGAGGAACGCAGAAGTTCCCCATTCGCGATCTCAATAACACCGGGCGAACAGTCACTGATCCATTCACCGGGCAGCCCGCGCTTCTGGAACAGTGTTGGGGCGCAACCGGCTTTGGCGATCGCTCCCACCCGTGGTACGGCAGTTCGCTCGCGGTGACGGCTCAGTTTGGAATGCCACCTGATGCCTTCGATGAAGCCCTGAATCGCTCACCCGGAACGCCCTCGATCTACGACACCGACGCCTCCGGGTTTAATCGCAGCGGGCGGCTTCTGGTCAGCGGGTTTCGGAGCGTGCATACCGGAGGAGCGAACTTCGTGTTGTGCGATGGCTCGGTGCGATGGGTGCAAGATTCGATCAACCCACCCACTTACCGCGCGCTCTCGACTTTCGCGGGCGGTGAAGTGATCGCGGGTGATGCGTGGTAATGGAGTAGGTGCCGCTTGCCGAGCGGCACGTGTAGGCCCGCCGTGCCGAGGCGGGCTTGGAGTAATGCGGAATTCGGAATGTGGAATGCGGAATCAAAGACAAGAAGACAGAAGTCGCAGAGTCGGGGGTTTGGATTTGGTTTTCATTCCGCATTCCGCGTTCCGCAATCCGCATTTCCCCTGTGCCGCTCGGCAAGCGGCACCTACTTCACCCCAGCGTCAAGTCTTCGCCAGGCGCTCGGAGCTTGGCGGCGGTAATCGCGCGAGTCACTTCCTCAAGGTTGCTGCCGTCCCACTTCACGACGTTTGGGTGTGTGAAGTCGCGATTGTTTGGCGTGACCGGCATGATCCCAAGCCCGCGCCGCCGGTGGGCAAGCCAGCGAAGCATGTAGTCCGGGTAGTCGTCATAAAGCAGCTTGCCGTACACCAGCCCCTTGTCGCTGGTGACGTGAATATCGACATCCGGCCCGATGTATCTCTGGCACCACTGCACCTTTTCATCCCACGCGTGAGAGTGTTTCTTCGGGCCTTTGGTCAGGACGTGAACATCGAATCCGAGTTGCTGACACAGTCGCAGTATTTGCATTCCCTTTGGGATCGCGCTGAGGTTCAGCCACCAACCCGGTTGACTCTTGATGAGTCGCATTCGTGCTCGCAGATGCTCTTCCTTTTCGATCTTCCAGAGGTTCTCGACGCTCACCACCGGTTCGTCTGGCGAGCGGAGTTCCTCCAGAGCGCGGACCATAGCTGCGTCGTAGTCCGCGAGCGAGCCATCCATGTCGAAGAGCGCGATGTCGATTCCGCTGGTATCCATGAAGTCTCCTTGAATGTGATGATGATTTTAATTGCCCGCGTAGAACCCGATCACAGCGCGCACGGCCTTGCGCCAGGCAGCGAGCTTCTTCTCGCGGTCGGCTGATGGAAGTTTGGGATTGAATTGCGTCGCGGAGGAGACCAGAGCGCCGAGCTTCGCTTCGTCTGCCAGTTTCGAGCCGATGCACGCGAGGAATGCTGCTCCCAGCGCGGTCGATTCGCTCTGAGCCGCACGCGCCACGGGTCGGCCAAGTGAATCCGCCTGGAACTGCAAGAACCAGTCGTTGCGGGCCATGCCACCATCGACCTTCAGTGATGTCTCGGGGGGCTTATGCCCCCCGCTCGCCAAATCCAAATTGGCCGCATCAATCAAATCGGCCACCTGGAACGCGACTCCTTCCAGCGCCGCTCTCCCCAGATCGGCCGCTGTGGTTGCGCGTGTCAGTCCGAAGATCACTCCTCGTGCTTCGGGAACCCAGTGTGGCGCTCCCAGACCAACGAACCCCGGCACGAAGAGCACCGGTTCGGCCGGGTTCGATTCTTTCGCCAACTGTTCCACTTCCGCCGACGACTTGAACAGGTGCAGTCCATCACGAAGCCATTGCACAGCAGCTCCCGCGATGAACACCGCGCCTTCCAACGCATACTTCGGGCGAGAGTTGGTCATCGCGGCGACTGTGGTGAGTAACTTGTGCTTCGATGACACCGCGATGTCACCGGTATGCAGCAAGTAGAACGCCCCGGTGCCGTAAGTGCATTTCGCTTCTCCCGGCGCGAAACATCCTTGCCCGAAGAGAGCCGCTTGTTGATCGCCCGCGACTCCTCGAATCGGCACGCCATCGGGGAGAAAGTCCAGTCCCTTCGTGACTCCATATTCCGCGACATTCGGCTTCACTTCGGGGAGCGCGGATCGAGGAACGCCGAAGTAACGGAGCAACTCGTCGTCCCACTGCAGCGTGTGGATGTTGAACAGAAGCGTGCGGCTGGCGTTGGTCGCATCGGTGGCGTGAACCGCTCCTCCGGTGAGTCGCGAGATGAGGAACGCATCGACCGTGCCGACCGCCAACTCTCCGCGTTCCGCGCGTTCCTTTAACTCCGGTTTCTTTACCAGCAGCCAGCGGAGTTTCGTTCCCGAGAAGTACGGATCGAGTACCAAGCCGGTCTTCGCGGTGAGCATTGGCTGATCGGCCGCGTACATGCGGCAGAAGTCCGTGGTGCGCCGATCTTGCCAGACGATCGCGCGATGAACCGGCCTGCCGGTGGCACGTTCCCACGCAACGACTGTTTCGCGCTGGTTGGTGATTCCAATCGCCGCGACGGATTTCGGCTCGCGAGCAGATTTGGCAAGTGCTTCACGCACCGTGCGAGCAACGGAATACCAGATGTCTTCCGGCTCGTGTTCGACCCAGCCATCTTGCGGGTAGTGTTGTTCGATCTCTTGCTGAGCCGTACCGAAAACGTCGAACGTGTTTGCATCGAACACGACCGCGCGCGAACTGGTGGTGCCCTGGTCGATGGCAAGGATGAGGGGGGAACTCATGGTGAGGTCTCGTGAGAAGGTGACTATTCGTTCCAGTCTGCGGAACATGGTATCATGTCTCCACTTCAGTTCCTCAAGCCCTAATCCATGACATGTCTGACCAGACCCGCACGCCTGGCGCATCTTCCGATCCGGCTCCCGAC
>JAKEEV010001415.1 GCA_022616395.1 Planctomycetia bacterium
CCAGAACAACCGGAATCTGGGATAGTAACTGTGTGTAACGTGGCGAAAAACTTTCGTTTGACGCGATCTGGTGTGTTTGGGTAGTATCTTATCCAAGTGGGTTTTTGTTCTCCTCCCCGAACGAAAACCCCCAGGGTCATACTTTGTCTTGGGAGTCCCGCAATGAGGATGTGGGCGACAATCCTGCGCGTTGGAGTCGCTGTCGCGTTTTTGGTCAGCGCGGTGTCGTTATCGACTGCCGCCGACCCAACGGACAAGACTCCCCCTCCGCGCCCGGCCAAACTCACTCCCACGCAGTGGCGCGAAACGGCCGAGAAGGCCGAGAAGGCCGGCGACTGGGAAACCGCATTCAACGCCTACTGTCATCTCTACGTTGCGGAGCGCCCCACACCCGAACTTCGCGAGAAGCTCAACAACTCGCTTCGGCGCACCCAACAAATCCGCCGACACCGCGAGGCCGGGTTCAAGCAATTCGCTTCGGATATGGAATTTAGTGGCGGCTTGGATCTCTTCGCGGAGGTGATACAGAAGGTTCCCGCGGTCTATGCCGACCGGGACAAGGCCACTCCTCAGCAACTCTGGGTCCACGCGGTTGAGGAACTGGCGCGAGCGTTGGGGAACCCCGCGTTTCGGCAAGCGTTCCTCGACAACCCACGCGCTGAAAAGATCAAAGAGTTCCGGACCGCTCTCCGCACCACCTGGGCCAAACAACGGGTGACCGACCACACGCAAGCACGCGAAGCGTTACGAAAACTCATCTACAAGGCGCAGCAGGACTACTTCGCGGTTCGCGTGCCGGCCGCGCTGGCCATCGAGTGTGCGTGTGGAGCATGTAGCGGGTTGGATGAGTACACCGTGTTCCTCACTCCAAACCAGTTGACCCAGTCCTCCGTGGTTCCCGATCTGTCCGCGGCCGGCATTTATCTCAACTACGCGAACAACGGGTTGGTCATTGAGGGAATCGCTCCTCTGTCGTGGGCCGCGATGAACGTCCCGCTCCGCCGAGGCGACCGGATTGTGAAATTGAACGGCCGACCGATGGATAACACCAACCTCGCAACGGCCGCTGCGGCTCTCAAGAACCCGATCAACGGCTTCCACGAACTCGAACTCCCACCAGTCGGCGAGATTCCCGGCCCCATCATCCGAATTCCGGCTCTGGTCCCAACGGTGTTCGGTGTCCAGCAGCTTCACGCGAAAGAAATCGGTTACCTCCGCATCGGGAGTTTCCAGTCAACGACACCCCAGGAACTCGACGAAGCCATCGTGACGCTGAAGACCGAAGGCGCGCAGGTGATCATTATCGACCTGCGAGGCAATCACGGCGGATCATTCCTCGCTGGTGTTGAAACTGCCCGCAGACTGATTCCTTCTGGTGTGATCGTCTCGACGCAAGGACAGGTGAGCGAAGTCGCGAACCAGACGTTCTCCTCCGCCAGTGGGATGAGCGCGCACAACATCAAAGTCGTGCTGCTGATTGACGTGGAGACGGCATCCGCGGCGGAAGTCCTCGCCGAGGCACTCAAGCATCACAAACGAGCGACACTCGTCGGTATGCCAAGTTTCGGGAAAGGCATGGTTCAATACCCGCTGCCTCTGGTGTCGCTCGACGATGATCCAACCGGAAAGCGTCCAAGCAAGACCGGGGCTGTGCGTGTCACCATCGCGAAGTTGATTGCTCCAAGCGGCGGGCCGATCAACGGTGTTGGCGTGACCCCACACGTTGTGGAGGCCGACCCGAACGCGCAACTCGAACTTGCTATCGAGAAGGCGCTCGAAGAGTTGCGTGGAAGTAGCATGATGGACCCGCCATCCGAGTTCCCGATGTTCCCGTAACTCGTTCATGAACCCCGCACACACGTCGGCGATGAGTCGCCGACGTGTTCGTTTTGACACTCCCTCTCGTCGCGGACGATGCGAGAGAGTACGGTAAAGCGCATGACCACCTCTCTCACTTCCGCCGAAGCCGATGCGGCCGATGCATTGATCCGGCTTGCGCTGGCCGAAGATTTCGGTTCAACGGGCGACCGGACAAGCCTCGCGACAATCCCCGAAAGCGCGCAGGCGAAAGCGGCATTCGTGGCTCGTGTCGCGGGTGTTGTTGCTGGGTTACCGGTTGCGGAGCGAGTGTGTCGAGCCGTGAGCGCGGAGTTGATCTTCACTCCGAGCGTCCCCGATGGCGCGCTCACTCAGCGCGGAACAGTCCTTGCCACAGTCACGGGTCCACTTCGCGCGATTCTCGGCGCGGAACGAACCGCGCTGAACTTCCTTCAACGGTTAAGTGGCGTGGCGACCATGACGCGCAAGTTCGTCGATGCCGCTGCGATGTTCCCCGCGAAGATTCTCGACACACGCAAGACCACTCCCGGCTGGCGACTGCTTGAGAAGTTCGCGGTGCGCGCTGGTGGAGGAACGAACCACCGCACGGGTCTCTTCGATGGCATCTTGATTAAAGACAACCACCTCGCGGGCCTGGGTGGAGACATTGCACGAGCCGTGGAAGCCGCGCGGAATTACCCCGGCAACGCTGGTCTGGCTGTCGAGGTGGAAGTCGATACCCTCGAACAACTCGAAAGCGCCCTGGCGGTGAAAGCAGACATCGTGCTACTCGACAACATGAGCCTGGACCAGTTACGCGCGGCCGTTGATCGCCGAAATGCGATTGCCCCAGACACACTGCTCGAAGCTTCCGGTGGGGTGAATCTCGCCACTGTTCGCGACATCGCGGCAACGGGCGTGGACCGCATCAGCGTCGGCGCTCTGACTCACTCAGCGCCCGCACTCGACATCGGACTGGATTATCTTCAGTAGGTGCCGCTTGAGCGCCACTGTCTTCAGAGTAGTCATCACGCTCCGCGTGATGCCCGACGCGATCGGCCGCAAGATCACGTACATGATTTTCTTCCTGCTCGGCCTCGCGCTTTACTTCAGCGCGCCGCTCGCGGGCGAGGCCGGACGCATCGGC
>JAKEEV010001416.1 GCA_022616395.1 Planctomycetia bacterium
GACGCGGTGGCGGTTCGCGAGCGGTTCAACTTTGGTAGCCGATGCGGCCGGTGCGGTAGCCGAGGAGCTTCTGAGTCAGTTCGCCTCCAAAGTGGATCAGTTCGCGGATCGCGGAGTGGATGTCGTCATCGGTGATCTTGAGTGCTGGGCCATCCGCGCCGCGTTCGGCTGCCAGTAGCGCGGATCGACGCAGCAACTCCTCGATGAACGCCGGGCTGACTCCGTTCGTCTGCCCCACCCAGCGCGACACATCTACCGCCGAGAGATCAAGTCCGGCACCGTACAACTCGAACAGCCTTTGGCGGCAAGCCTCGTCCGGCAATGGGAATGCAATCGCCTGATCGATGCGCCCCGGTCGAGCCGAGAGTGCTGTCTCGATCATCTCCGGCCGATTGGTTGTGAGCAGGAAGATCACTTCAGCTCGCGGGCCAAGTCCGTCCATCTCGTTCATCAACTCGTGCAGAATCACCGGGCAGCGGTTCTGGTCGCGGTCCTCGGCGACCAGATCCACATCCTCCAGAACCACGATGCTCGGGGCGAGTAACTTCGCGATCTGACACGACTCGCGGACTAGCCCCTGTAGCTGCCCAGTCATCAGGATGACAGTGTGATCCTTGCATGCGGACGCCAGATACCGCACGACCATCGACTTGCCAGTACCGGGCGGCCCGTGGAACAAAAGCCCGTGGCGCAGAGTACGCCCCGCGGCGCGCAGAGCCGCCCCGTGCTTGAGCATACCGAGCACATTCCGTTCGATCACCTGAATCAACTCGTCGGGCAGAACGATATCGTCGCGTCGCGTGGGTCGGAGTTGCTGGAAGCGAATGTTGAACCCCTCGCGCCACGACCCGGAAGGTTCCACCGTGATCGTTCGTCCTTTGTAGGCGTTGTCCGCGGCGGCTTCAGCGAGCGCGGCCCGCAGAGTGTCTCGTGCGGCTTCGCGAGTTGGAGCGAGAACCTCAAGCATCGGTAAAGAGTCGCTGTAGCGCGCGGGGCGAAACCCAAGTATCACCGGCAC
>JAKEEV010000270.1 GCA_022616395.1 Planctomycetia bacterium
CCGTGGGGTTCCCTGGCGGCTACCCGGAGTGCACGTGTGTCGCGGCCAGCGACAACATGAACCGGATCGCCAACTTCTCTTCGCGTGGCAAGGCGGTGCTCGTCAGCGCTCCCGGCGTCAACGTGCGGTCGTGTTACCCGGCTGGTCGGTACGCCACGATGTCGGGCACGTCGATGGCCACTCCGTACGTGGCGGGGTGCGCGGCTCTCTACGTGAGTTACTCGCTTCAATTCGGCCACGGCTGTGACGCCGTGGAAATCGCCCTTGTTGGAAGTCTGTGCCCTCTCGCGAACTTTGGGCTGGGCCGCGAGAGGTGACATGCCACAGGCGCAGGTACGGGAGTGCTGAATCGAACACAGAAACGTGACTCCTGATGTGTGCAGCGCTTACGGCACGCGAGCGGTTGAAGATCAACCACGCAAACAAAGCCCTGGATTGTCAAAGAGCTTGGGGATGAAGGTTGGATCTCGGCCTGTTCACCACCGCATCCCTCGGATCTGTTGATCCTGACCGGCACGAACAACCCAACCCCGTGGTGAGATGCCTATCCCAGACATATCGGGCCGCCCAAGCGTGCCGGCAACAACCCCGAGGCGATCGCCCGTAGTGAGAAGCATATCCCAGACATACCGGACGCGAAGATCGGTAGTTCTGGTGGAGGCATCGTCATATCGCCCGTAGTGAGAAGCATATCCCAGACATACCGGGCCGGGAATGGGCGAAGCGAACGTCAACCGGAATCCTCGATCGGCGAGCTTGTCCAGGCGATGTGGACAGGCGAACCCGTGGTGCGTGGCGATCAGTGGGTTTCCATCGCGAATAGACCCATCCCCCGATACCGACCTGCACCGACCGCCAGCGGTCCGCGAACTGGATGCGCGAACTGCACACGGACATGATAGCGGGGGCCAGTCGTCGTGTCAGGCGTGAGGTATCGCGTGGCCAAGTCAACGCCCGCGCGGAAACCGACACCGCGCCAGTCCAACTCAAGGCGATCAACGACTTCCTCCGAGAATCCGGCGTGACGGAAGGCATCCTTCAACAGCCCGCAAATCTCGGCGCCGCCGACCTCGTGTCTGTGCAACACCACCGGCGTGACCGTGGACCACACACGCGAAGCAGCCGTGTATTGTTGAAGAACCCAGTCCGACGCGGAGAGGGAGTTCAACACCCCCTTCTCCTCTACTTTCCCATCACCGTTCCAGAGGAGTTCCTGACCCGGCAGGCGCAGGCGAAGCCAGTCGATGCGGTCGCGACGATCCGGCGGGGCGGCGACGAGTACGCGACGGATCGAATCGACTCGCCTCAGTTTCGCGTTGATAGTCGGCAACGGAAGATACATGAACCGCTGGTCGGCGTGCTCCCCCTTGAGTTGGCTTCCATTCTCGTCGTGACCGTGAACGAACGAGGCGAAGTCGGGGAATGGCCACCGTTCGCAGACAGCGGCGACGGCACAACGCAGCCACGCGGCGACATCGCGACACTTGTTGGACGTGTCGAAAGACGGGTTCGCATCGTCCGGATCGACCGACGCGATTCGAAACGCCACCCACGGCCGCGAAGCCGGCTCGCTGTCACGCCGATAGCCGACGACGGTAAAAGCGGTCAACGGCGGCACCGGTCTGAAGCCATCGTCCGCGAGGCGATTGAGAAACGCCTCGTGCTTCTTCATGAGCGCATCGAGCGTTCCGGCTCGCGGCACGCGAAGCGGCGTACCGGAACCGTCCTTCGTCGGTCGCCAACACTCGCCGCCCTCCTTCGTGAGCTTCGCGGCTTTCTCTTCCGTCATCTCGACCGCATTCCCCGCGACCATATCCACACCCCAACCGAGATGGGTGATACTCCGCGCTGCGTCGATGAGTGTCTGCTTGAATTCGGAAAGACCGGAATCGCTGTCGGGGATTGAGTGGAGATAGTGAACCGCGTCGCCGGTCAAGTGTGTGGGTCGAACGTCCTTCTCCGTGCGATAGTCGGCAATACTCGCGTTCACGTTACCGCTTCGCCATGACTTCGCCACCTTGTCGCCGACGTTATCTGGCACATACAGCCGATACTTCACGTCCGACGGAACACCCACGGCCGCGACAACCGTGGGCGCGGGCTGCTTGGCGAGCCATTCGAGGGCGGGGACGGCGTACTCCAGTCGCATCCGCTCATTCCACCGGCCCGCGGCAGCCGCGACCAGCGCCTGAAACACCCGCAACGGCGATGGCGGCCACTCCGGTTCGTCGCTTTGGCGGGATGTACGGGACGGTGAGTAGTTCCTCGCCCGCAACGGCGATGGCGGCCACTCCGGTTCGTCGCCATCGCCGCGCCCGTGGCTGAGGGGCTGAAGAAACCGCACCGTGATGCAGAGGAACTTACTCATGGAATCGCTCCTCTGGGTTACTGAGCCGTGACCTTCACCGCGACACCAGCCGACAACTCGGCGACAACCACGGCCTTCTTGACTACCACTGCCTCGAATGTAGATTCTGCATCGCCCTTCAGGAACTTGGTCGCTTCCGAAGTGCGAACCGCGATAGTCTCCTTGCCTTGCTTGACAGTGAATGTCTTCGCTGTCGCGTTGGTCTTCGCCACCTTACCCGTCACAGTTCCGGTTTGCTCTTGCTTTCCACTCACGTCAGCCACGGCTCGTTCCTTCTCGAAGTCCACGGTCTTGCTCGGGCCAACGCCGAACTCTTTCGCGGCAGCAGTCGCGTACTTCAATGCATCGTCATGTGTGATCTTTACCGGCTTGCGCTCGCCGGTGGGGTGAACTTCGACGAACTCAACCGGCTTGCTCGGATCAATGACCAGCAAGCAACCCTGCCGCAAGTAACCACCGGGCTTGTAGGTGAACGCGACCAGCGCTAGACCGAGGATATAGCGCCGCAGCGCAAGCGTCTTCTTCTCCTCCTTCCCGACGTGCAGCAGGCGTAGCGCGGCGAGGCCAAGCGTAGCGTCGCGCCGAACTCCGCCGTCCGCGATGACACCGCCGTGCGACCCGGACGCGGGAACATGCACGAAGCCCCGTTGAGCCAACGGGTTCTTGGCATCACCTTCGGCCTTCGCCTTCTCTTCTTCGCTGAAGACTTCCAGCGCTGCGTAATCAGCTGGTGGGGTGTACACAGCGCCCCGCGTAAGCTTCCTCACGTCGAACGCACGAATGGTGGAGCCGATCACGCGAGGCAACTTCGCTTGCGTGTCACGCGAGTCCCACACGCCGAACACAAGCGACGTGGGTGCAACCTTCGCGAGTTTCTCGGCATCGCCTTTGAGCAACGTGTTGAATGCGTCCCGTAGCTCCTGTTGAAGCGACGAACATCGGACGAGCGCGTCGCCGGCCCGGTGCCCGGCCTCCAGAATGCTTACCTCCTTCTCGCCAGCCTTCACAACGATCTGTGGAACGAGGTGTGCATATTTGCCCTCGTGCTTATCTGGCATGAACATCGGCTCGATGCGGTTCGCCTGCGAACCAACGCTGTCGATCAGGCAAACGTTCTTGCCGTTTGGGTTCCGCTCAACTTCACTCTGCAACTTCTCCCCGCCTTGGGGTTCATAGGTGAACTTTGCGGAGATTGACCCCGCCGAGTAGTCGATGTTGTAACCACCGGCGAACTGTCTCTTGTCCTCAGCAGGCGCGAACGTCGCGGGGAACAGCACGCCATCCGGTCCTTCGACCGGCATCAGCCACTCCCGGATGACTAGCGCCGCCGGGCCGTCGTCGCTCAGATACTGGTCGAACTTCGTCAACTCACTCATTGGGCACCTTGAGGGGAAAGGGGAATCGCTGAACGGAAAGCCTTGTGTTTTCGCTGACCAGTTCGGAACCAGTTCTCGAACCGATAGCCGCGCGAACCGATGTGTAGCAACAACCCGGACACGGCAGCCGGTAGCAGAGCTGGCGCGAGTGGCGCGGACCATGTGAAGTAGTCGTAAATGCGAAGTTCGGCAGTCTTCGCGGGCGCGCACCGTTGAAGCCCGATCAAACAAAGTAACTCGACCGCCGGAAACGCCGTAGTGGTCATTGAGAGGTCGTTCGGCGAGAACCCCACGTCGCGCGAGTGCGCATTCGGCCCGCGCCGGGCGTCGAAGTAGTACGGTTCCTTCTTGTCACCGTCCGGGGTGTACGCGATGCGCCCGGCGTACAGCAACTCAGCAGTTTGAAACTCGGGGTATTGAAGAGTGTGCTGCATAGCTCGGGCAATGCCATAGCTCTCCATGGTTCCGGCCCACACCTTCAAGTCTCGAATGTCGGCACGCGCCCCGAGGTCGTGCCACCAGTCCAACCGCAACGCACCGAACCGACCGCTTAGCTCGATTCGCCCGGAATAAATATCGTCCTCATCGAGGAGGACAACCGGGGTTGCTGTCAGTTCGCATACCAGTTCCGCGAGTGTGCCAGTGCATGCGACTGAGAACACGGGATCGTCGTTGCAGAACCACCCTTCTGCGCCTGGCCAGAGGCGGTCGGCGAGTTCCAACAGGCCGCAGCACGCGAAGAACTGGCCGGGGTTCGTCGGGTCTACGTTCACGCTGAAGCTCATGACTCACCCTCCGTCTCGAACTTGCTGGGGTTGGCGCTGGCTGCGTAGTCGGCGGCGCGCAGAAGCGATTCCAGATACGCCAGTCCCCACCGACCGTACTTGCGCTGAAGTCGCGCGAAACGTCGCGGTACTTCACGGGCGACCTTCTCAGCGTCGCGGCCGTTCGGCTCTGGGTCGAATGCTTCGTCTACCGGGAAGTGCGGTCGTCCGCGCCCGTGGTGCGTCGCGATGATGTGCAGCACGAACATCTTCAGATCGTCATCCTCGAGATCCGTGAACACCTTCTCGCGCTGAATGTCGAGCAGCGAACCGAACTCGTGGCGGTAATCGGTGATCTCTCGCGGTTTCCAAGCGCGACCGGATTTCGCGAACCAAGGCGGGCCTTTCGGCTTCGGGTTGCCAATCGACCGCTGCCACACTTCACGTTGCTTGCCCAAGTCGTGGAACTTGGCGGCAAGGATGAACGCCTGCTGGAGTTCGTCGGTGAGGCGGAGTGCTTTGACGATTCGCTTGGTGTTGTTGGTCACGTCGTTCGTGTGGTGGTCCCAGGTGATCGGGTCTTTTGTGGCGGCCGATTTTGATCCTTCATCATCGCCGCCGCGCGGACGTTCAAACCAGCGCCATGTCCGTCCGTCAGCGTCTTCGTCATCTCCCGCCGGAAAGTCGATACGTCGGATCAGGCGCATGTCTTCCGCTTTCTCTTCAGCATCTTCGTCGTCGCTCCACAAGCGGAGACGGCGGTGGATCGTCTTCGCATCATCCGCATACCACTCGTCTGACACATCGAGACCGACCGTTTCCGTTGCTCCACCGTCGAGCAACCCCTCATGCAATCCACCGGCTTGTTCAGGAAGCAACACGGTGCGGCCATTGATGCGGTCTTTCTCGTCCTTGTCCGCCAGTTCTTTCAGGGTGAACACCTCAACTCCGCCCTCGTCATCCACAAGCCAAGTGTAGTTGTCTGGATGCCGCTTCGCGATCTCGGCGAGGTGCTTGAACACGCGGTCGGAACGATCACGCAACAACTCCTGCGGTTTAAGTGAGTAATCTCCGAGGAGTTCTTCAGCGAACTTCGCGAGTCGCTTCCGCTCGGCTGCTTCGTTCCGTTTACGGTCTTCGTCGTTCTTGAACTGTAACCGCAGTACCCAAACTTCCTCCCGCCACGCGACGTGCGTTTCGGGTGGTTCCCAACCTGTGACGCCGTGCAAGTATTTCTCGACTGGTGGCCGGCCGGGGAGCTTGTCGCGGATCGTCGTCAGCGCCCA
>JAKEEV010000271.1 GCA_022616395.1 Planctomycetia bacterium
ATCTCGACGGTTGGCCGGTCGGGCAGGAAGACGATTCGCACTGGTTCGACTTGCGAGAGATAACGCACCAGCAACACCACTTCGCCTGGCTGCTCACGAATCACTTCTCCCGCTGGCGTGATCTTCGCCACACCGACCGCGGTGAACTCCGTGGCGATGAGTTGCGTGACGTCGCGAGTGGTGCCATCCGAGAAGTGTGCTGTTGCGGAGATGCGGAAGCGATCCGCTGGCTCGACGAGAATCTTGCTTGTCGGCGAAACGACTAGCTTGGTGAGCGTCGGAGCGCCCGGAGCGTCGAACTTGCATCCGCTGGCAATCCACGAACGCAGAATCGCGTACTCGTGGCTCGTCTTGGTGAAGCGAATTCCTCCTTCGTGCGGAACTTGCCCCGTAGCTTTCTTCAGCATGAGACTTTCATCGGGTCGAATGGGATCAGTTCGACGAGCGAGCATGTCGCGTGTGAGCGCAGCGAAGTCCGCGGCCGGGTCTTCGGCTTTCAGCGAGAGTTTGAATCCTCCCTTGCCATTCAGATTGCCGTGACACGCGCCCGCGTTGCACCCAGCGCGCGTGATGACCGGCAATACGTTGCGCTCGAACGAAACCTCTTCTGCTTGGGCAAGCGGGGAGCGTAAGCCTCCCGAGGCGACGACCGCGAGCGCGAGCAGGTATCGACAGCCACGCATCTGCGCACTCCGGGGAACGGTTCACTGCTCGGATAAGTGTACCATGACGAATTGAGAAAGCGTAGAGGCGACCTGGCAAGGTGATCCGAGCCACTCAATTCTGAACGAGTCGCCAGAGGTATGCCCAGATCCACACCCCGTAAGGCACCAAGATCAGCAGTCCGTACTCGCAGAGTGCGCCGAATCCATCTCGGTAATCCTTCGGACTGAGTGGTACGCTGCACCCGCAGAAGCGGTCGAGCGGTGCCGCGAGTACACACTGCTCGCTAGGATTAATGGCCAACATGATTAGTAAGCACACAACACTCGCAAACGCCGTCACGATCCCCGCCGCCATATTGACTGACCAGAGAACCGTGAATGCCAGCACGTTGGCGGGGATCAACCCGACCGCAAGATAGAGGATGAGTAGCGCTCTGCGGAGAAAATGTCGGCGGCACGAGACCGCGTTGCCGCGCAGGTTGTCGCGATACGCCGATTGCATCGGGTCGAGCCGGACGGATTCGCGCAAGACGGCATCAGCCTTGCGATGCATGCGGAATCTTCGCCGGCCCCAGTGCTTCTCAGCCAGCGTCCACTTGATGCACCCAATCAGGTTCAGAAGCAGGTGCGAGTTCGGATGCTGCTTCAACCCCTCGTGGGCACTCGCGAGTGCCTCATCGTGCAGTCCGAGTTTGTGTTCGGCCCATCCCTTCCAGCGGAACAAACTCTCATGAGCCGGGTCGAGCTTCAGCCCTTCAACCGC
>JAKEEV010000272.1 GCA_022616395.1 Planctomycetia bacterium
CTAGAATGACAAAAGACCATCCTCAGCGCGCAGACCGTGCGCTGGGTTCGGTTTGGTGCCGGTGAGGAGCTTGCTTGGCGGTAAGGGCCTCACCGGCCGCTTTCTTTGACGCAAACTCGCGTCTACTGCTTCTGTTCCTTCATCTCCAACAGTTCCGCGGCTTCCGCTCGGAATCGGAGCAACTCTTTATCCTTCGGTTTGTGCTTGTCCATCCACTCCACGGCCCGCGTGTACCACTGGCGGGCTTGGTCTTGCTGGTTTAAGCGCCAGCAAGCCATCGCCAGGAAGAAGTAATCGAAGCTGTCTCCTCCCTTGCGTAACTCCATTGACTTGGTCAGCGCTTCGAGGGCTTCCTTCCAGTTCTCGGCTCGGTAGTGAGTTACTCCGAGCGTGTTCCAGTACAGGCCGTTTTGAGGTGCCAGTTGCACCGCCTTTTTGATGAGTGGAAGCGCCCGCCCGGTATCGCGCAGGCGCGTTTCGGGGATGGTGACGAGTATCCAGGCGAGATTGTTGAGCAACATCGGATCGCTCTCTGCGAACTGCACGGCCTTCGACAGATCGGCGAGCGCCTTCTCCCACTCTCCCAGATCGTGATAGGCCAACCCGCGCAGGTGCCATGCGGGCGCGTGATCGGGAAGCAACTCGATCACCTTCGAGAACGCGCTCAGAGCTTCGTTCCACTGCTTGGCTCGGAAATGAGCCTCTCCGCGTTTGAACTGCTCGTAGGCCCGCATCCCAGGGCCGAGGGCACCGATATCGACTTCGACCTTCACGGGTTTCGCGTCGCTCGGTCTCGCAACCGAAGAGAGCGACAAACTCCAGTTCAGTCCGAGAATCTCTAACTGCCGACCGATGAGCTGCAAATCCCAGACGTGGACATGCCCGTGCATACCTGAACCGATGAGCAACTGCCCTCCATCGGGAGTGAAACCGATCCAGTCGATCGGTTCGGTGTTCGGAGTCTGCGTCGTGGCCAACGTCTGACCGTTCGCGGGATCAACCAGCCGCACCCGACCCGGAGCCATCAACAAAGCAATCACCTTTCCATCGCGCGAAAATGCCATCTGCCCGAAGTGCCCTCCTCCCAACTCTCGCGGAACGCGGTGAGTCAGTTCCCAGGAAGTCGTATCCAGGAACTGGTATTCGTTTTTCAGACCAATCACGAGTCTCTGAGCGTCCGGGCTGAAGGCGACCGTTGTATCTCGCTCCTCGCGGACGAAGTGATGAAGAAGTTTCCCGGTCTGAGCATCCCAGACCTTGACTCCGAAATCGTGCTGAGTTCCGGTCGCGACCCAGCGACGATCGAGACTCAGGGCGACGTTCACGGCATTGACGTGTTCCAGAACGGGGACTTTGGCGGACGGGTTGTTCAAATCCAGAACTCGCGCTCCCCCACTTCCTCCGGTCTGAACAACCGCCATTGTCCGGCCGTCGCGGTCGAGGCTGATTCGCTCCACCAAGCCGAAAGCCGGAAGTCTGCTCGCCGGACCGAGCTTCCGTGTGCCCGCCTGCGAGTGGATCGGCCAGCGGTAGAGTCCGACCCACCCGGTGGTAAACAACTCTTTACCCTCGGGATGAAACTTGGCGTCAATCGCTCGGCGCACGGGGAGGGAGGCGATTTCTTTCCGCAGAACCAGATCCAGAAGCCGAACGCGATCCCCGCTGGCGATAGCCAGCCAGCGACCATCGGGGCTGACGGCTCCTCCTCCAATACCTTCCTTGGCGGTTGGCTGGCTCTTGGGCAGTGAGCGGTATTCCCGACTCATCGCAACGTCCCACACCGCGAGCTTTGTTCCAACGACCCC
>JAKEEV010001417.1 GCA_022616395.1 Planctomycetia bacterium
CAGCCAACGCGAACACTCCCGATCAATGGTCGTCGGGCGACAGAAAGCTTGGAACATTCTGGACAGTTTCTTGCGGGGTGCAACGAAATCGGTAACCCACCGCCTTCCCGCACTGCCGCCGTTTCAAGGGGGCTTCGCAGGGCTGTTCGGATACGAGTTGTGCCGGCAATTTGAGCACATTCCCAAATCTCGCCTCGATGACTTGGCAGCTCCCGACATCGCGTTCGGCCAGTACGATTGGGTAGTCAGTTTCGACCATGAACAACGTCGGGCGTGGATCGTTTCCGACTACCTCCCTGGATGGGACAAAGGCACCAAGAAGCGGCGGGTGGAGAGAAGGGTTCGTAGCCTGCCTGAGTTGCTCCGCTCCCCAATCGGCGATTCCGCGCCTTACTCACCTCAAGACAATCAGGGGGCTGACGCCACACGCTCGCCGACACTTGCCCCGCAACACCCGCTCCCCGGCTTCCCCGGTGTCACGAGCAACTTCGACCGCTCGGGATATGAGGACGCGGTGCGGAGAGCGGTCGAGTACATCCACGCGGGGGATTGCTTCCAGGTGAATCTCTCGCAAAGGCTGCTCGCGCCGATTCGCGAACACCCGCTGGAACTCTACAGCCGACTCCGACAGCTCAACCCCGCACCGTTCGGCGCGTACTTCGATCTGGGCGACTTTCAGATTCTCAGCGCCTCACCGGAACGCTTCCTGCGTGTTTATCCTGATGGCGAAGTTGAAACGAGGCCGATCAAGGGCACACGACCACGCGGACGTTCGCCGGTAGAAGACGCGGCACTCGTGCGCGAACTCGCGAATAGTCCGAAGGACCGAGCCGAGAACGTGATGATCGTGGACCTTCTGCGCAACGACATCGGTAAAGTGTGCGAGTATGGTTCGGTGCGCGTTCCGCGAGTCTGCGAAGTGGAAACCTTCCGGTTCGTGCATCACTTGGTTTCGGAAGTGCGAGGGAAGCTCCGCCCCGGACTTGGGCCACTCGATTTGCTCGCGGCAGCATTCCCCGGCGGTTCGGTTACAGGTGCGCCGAAAGTGCGCGCGATGGAAATAATCGCGGAACTCGAACCGACCGCACGCGGACCGTACTGCGGTTGTCTCGGCTGGATCGGCTTTGATGGCTCGATGGACACGAATATCCTGATCCGCACGTTCACCGCCGGGCGCGGATGGGTGCAATTTCCCGTCGGCGGAGGCATCGTGGCCGACAGCGACCCGGCGCGCGAATACGAAGAAACGCTGCACAAGGCCGCCGGTCTGTTGCAGGCTTTGGAGTAGGCGAACCCCGACCGCAAGGTCGCCGGGTCATCGTACCCACCGACCTTGCGGTCGGGGTTCGCCCTGAATGCTATGATCCTCGAATCGCTGGTCACGACGCTTGACCCCAGCGGCGAACCGCATCTGGCACCGATGGGTCCGCGCGTTGAGCCAGACTTTTCGCGGTTCACGCTCAGACCGTTCCCGACTTCGCAAACTTACCAGAACTTGCTCCGGCATCCCGAAGGCGTGCTTCACGTGACCGATGATGCGTTACTTTTGGCGAAAGCCGCGATCGGTGCTGTCGGCGAGATGCCGCCGGTGCGCGCGGCCGAGCGCGTTCGCGGATTTGTGCTGGTCGATTCGTGCCGACACTTCGAGTTTGTGGTGAAGTCCGTCGATGCCAGCGGCGAGCGAGTGAACATCGAGGCGGAAGTGGTTCACTCTGGCCGCACGCGCGACTTCTTCGGCTTCAATCGTGCCAAACACGCGGTGGTTGAAGCCGCGATTCTCGCCACCCGACTGCATTTCCTTCCGCTTGAGGAAGTGGCCGCGGAGTTCGCAAAGTTGCGGGTCATTGTCGGCAAGACGGGCGGTGAAGACGAACACGCAGCGATGGACCTGTTGGAACAGCGGCTCCGAGACGCCCAGAGCAAGGATACCCCCTCACCCGGCCCTTCGGGCCACCCTCTCCCCAGCGGGGAGAGGGAGAAGCCGGAGGCGACACGATGATTCGCGTCGTTGCTCCGAGCCGGTTGCACTTCGGGCTGTTTCATGTGCCTGCGGGCGGGGAACTGACTGTCGGCGAGCGCGCCTTCGGCGGCATGGGGCTGATGGTGGAACAACCCGGCGTGGTTGTCACGGTTCAGCCGGCCGAGTCGTGGAGATTCGAGGGACGACTTGCAAGCCGCGCTCAGGTGTTCGCGGCTCAGTTCATGCTGTCGATTCCCGAAGCGCGCCGAAGAGTGTTTCAGGTGCTCGTCGAACAGTGCCCGGCGGAACACACCGGGCTTGGCGTTGGCACGCAACTTGGCCTTGCGGTGGCGAAGTC
>JAKEEV010000273.1 GCA_022616395.1 Planctomycetia bacterium
GGTCTGGGTGCGGCGGTACCAAGTTTGACCGGTCGCGGTTTCTTGGCCTCGCTCCCTTCGGGAAGTGGAACCCCCTCGTCCGCGGGCGAGACACCGTCCTTGTCCGGGTTCGGTGCCTTGAACTTTCTCGGCTGATGAGCAACGGGTTTGTACGCTCCGCATGCTTGCGTTGATTGATCGAAGAGGATGACAAGTTCCTCGTCTCCTATTCGACATGGGATCACGCACGTGTTGAGATAGCCCAGTGTTTCCATTGACTTCAACGAGAACGCCGTTGTCTTCTCGCCGACGCGAATGCCGATCACCAGTTCGTCAGGCTTCAGACGCGGGTCGATCTTCGCAGGACGTGTCTTCACGGAATCGGCACTCGGCTCCTTCGGCAGTTCCACCGGCTTGTACTTGTCGAACATGTGATACGCGACCGCGTTCGGATGCAGGCGCATGACCTCGCCCCAAGTCGTCGTGAGCGTCGGGACGGTCTTCAGACGCTGGCCTTTCTTCGGCCCCTCAAACGCAACACCGGAGAGAGCTGAATAGAGAGTGCCGTCTTTTGTGTCCTTGATGACCATGATGCCGTTGCGCCAGCCGTGGAAGACGAAGTTGTAACTGGGTGCGAACCCGCGCGCGAATCCGGCATCCGGATCGTAGACAAACACGCCGTAGCTATCCGAAATGACGCGATGTTTGCTCAGGAAGAAGCGGATCGGAATCGCTCCTCCGTCGGAATACCCGCGCGTCCACATCAAGACGGGATCATCGTCCTTCAATTCCTTCGAGCGCCGTTTCGCCTCATCGATGCAGTGCGAGCAGTCCGGGTTGATGAGCGGAGGGAACGCGTTGGGTTTGGGTGTGAATTTCGGTTCGTCCGCGCGCGTGGTGAGCGTGACGAACGCGACAAGCAACAGTGCAAAGACGCGGCGCATGAGAAAGCCTCCGTGAAAGGTTCACGGAGGCGATTATAGTCCGGCTACAGTTTGCTCGTGCTCACATTGCCATCGTGACGGTTTTCACTTCGGTATAGAGCTGCAGAGCGTATTGACCCAGCTCGCGGCCGATGCCGCTCATCTTGAACCCGCCGAACGGCGCCGCCGCGTCGAACACATCGAAGCAGTTCACCCACACCGTTCCCGCGCGCAAGCCATTCGCCAGGCGAAGTGCTTTCTTCACATCCTTCGTCCACACGGCCGCCGCGAGGCCGTACATCGTGCGGTTACCGCGAGCGATCACTTCGTCGGCGTCCTTGAACTTCAAAATGCTCATCACCGGCCCGAAGATTTCCTCCTTCGCGATCTTCATTTCGTCTTTTACGTCGCAGAACACAGTCGGCTGAATGAAGTAGCCGCGGTCGCCGACGCGGCCGCCACCGACGAGCATCTTCGCGCCGTCCTTCTGGCCCGCGTCGATGTAGCCCATCACGCGGTCGAACTGCTCCTGAGACACCTGCGGACCTTGCTCGGTCTCCGTGCTGAATGGGTCACCGACCTTGCGGCCCTTCGCCTTGTCGGTGATCTTCTGCACGAATGCATCGTACACTGATTCCTGGACGAACAGACGCGAGCCGGCGCAGCAGCATTGCCCCTGATTGAAGAACAACCCGAAGTACGCGCCTTCGATTGCCGCGTCGAGATCGGCGTCCGCGAAGACGATGTTCGGCGACTTGCCGCCGAGTTCCAGACTCACGCGCTTGAGGTTGGAATCGGCCGCGGCCTTCATCACGATCTTGCCGGTGGTCGTTTCGCCGGTGAAGGCGATCTTGTCCACGTCCATGTGTCCCGAAAGCGCAGCGCCGGCGGTTGGGCCGTAGCCGGGCACGACGTTAATCACGCCGTCGGGGAAGCCGACTTCCTGCGCCAGCTGCGCCACGCGAAGGGCGGTGAGCGGCGTTTGCTCCGCGGGTTTCAGCACAACGGTGTTCCCGCAGGCGAGCGCTGGTGCCCACTTCCACGCCTGCATGAGTAGCGGGAAGTTCCACGGAATGATCTGACCGACGACTCCGATCGGTTCGTGTCTCGTGTAGCAGAAGTAATCGCCCGCGATGGGAATTGTCTGGCCCATGATCTTGTCCGCCCACCCCGCGTAGTAGCGGTAGCACGCGCTCGTCATCGGCAAGTCGGCGAGAAGCGAGTCGTTGATGGGCTTGCCGTTATCGAGCGATTCGAGAGCCGCGAGTTCATCCTTGTGCTTCTCAACCGCATCCGCGAGCTTCAGCAGAAGCACTCCGCGTTCGGCAGCGCTCATGCGTGACCACGGCCCGCGCTCGAATGCTTCTCGTGCGGCCTTCACCGCGAGGTCGATGTCGACCTTGTCTCCTTCGGCCACGTTGCAGATGGTTTCGCCATTGGTCGGGTCCGTCGTGGGAAATGTCTTCCCGCTCGCGCTATTCACCCACTTGCCGTTGATGAGCATCTTCTGATCGGCGACCTTTGGCTTGGCGTGCCTGGGCTTCGCGGGTGCAGGTGCAGTGGCGGTAGCCATTTTGAGTTACTCCGGGGAAAGGTGATGACAACAGACGGGCAACGGCCGTCATTGTCCCCCGGAGTGAACGCGAGTCAAGGAACTGCCGTCACCCGCACGGTTGATCCTGAGCTTTATCGTCACCTCGCCTTCCTTCCAAACGGCCTGCGGCGATGCAGCTTTCACCCAACAAACACTACGCCCGGAGTGGTGTAATACACCCAGCACGCACAACGGCCTGCCGCAACTCCTTACGCCGCTTGCACTTGACTTGTCACTGAACTCTGGAAAACGTGTCAGTAGTGTACAACTCGCATACACCCAGCACACACAAATCACGCCCAGAATGGGACGTACTTCTTGTCTCGCGTCGAACGACTCGATTGGACGTACTCCTTGATCAGACCGGCCTTCACGGTTTCTTTCAACACACGAGAGGCAAGAGGTTGTTGCCCTGCATCAAGCCCAAACCGCTCCCGCAACGTCGGGTTACTCATCTTCTGGTTCGAGACGTGACATAGACATGCGTGCTGATAGCAGGCCCTCACCCGTTCGTCAGGCGTCATCGCACTGAACGGCTTCGAGACGTAGAGGGAGGCTCGGGTGTGCGTATCCGTCACCGTGAAGTTGGGTGGTGGCAAGTGATCGTGTTCGATCTGACCGATAACTTTGTCGATGCCGCTCCCTTGCTCCTCGCAAATGCGCATTCTCCGCATTAGAGCCGCGAGCCGCTCGTTCCTCGACCGGGGCGGGTGGTCAATGAATCGCTGAGTGTCGATCAGTGACGGACCAGGATTGGTGAACTCGACCCGATCACTGAAGATCTCGACCATTGGCCCTGTTCCGGTCAATGTGAAGTCTTGATGGATCAACTCATTCGCAACCAGTTCCCGCACAACCAACTCGGGATATGACTGCACTTTGGCCCGCAGGGCTGGTCCGATTTGTTCCGATTGAGGAAGAATCGCGTTCAAGTAGGTGATGACCTTCTCAAATCCGGCTGCATACCCAGCATCGAAGACCTCTTCGGTGAGAGTTTGGAGCCTGTTCAGGGCAACGTAACGGATGACTCGCAGGGCCTTACGACCCAACCGTCCGAAGTCGGAGAGACGGTGCGCGAACAGAATGGCCGCACAGTTCGTGACCTTGTAACGGTCGGTGCCGGACCGGGCGATGAGATTGTCCTTGATCAACTGGTCCAGAACGCCTTGATCAGTGGCGGGAGCCGGTTGGCGGAGCAGGGAGAAGTAGGTGGCATGGTTGAGTAGCCGGAGTACGTCGGCTGTTGGGACATCGACAAGCGCAATTCCATCTTCAAACGTGGTGGCGGAAAACAACGCCATAACCGACGTTCGTGCTCCTGGTGGTCGGCAAGTTTCTTCTTGTAAGTGCCAACTCGAATATACTCAGTGCCCTTGAACCGGATCGGCGCGTGGTGAGCTGCACGAACGCGGAACAGCACGACGGGATGAATGCCTACCGTGTGCTCGTGAATCGTGAATTCGATTTGAGGGTGAAGTTGAACCGTCAACCAGTTTTCAAGTTCCTGATTACCGATCTTCTTCTTTCGTGGTGTGAATGAAGTCCCAACGACGTTGCGTGTTCCATCCTCGATGCCCCACACCATGAAGCCGAACGGTTCGCCGTGCAATGCGGCTCCATTCGAGAGAGCCGAGAGGTATTCACCGATTTCTTCGGGGTTGTCGTTGTTGTGTTTGAACTCGACCCATTCGCGTTCACCCTTGCGGCTCAGCAAATCGGCCAGAAGCCGCTCGAATTCGGACTGTTGCATGGTGTAGCTCGGTCAGAGACAGAGTGAGGGGAGCAAAAGCTCTGCGGAGCGTAACCCTCACTCTACCATGCCAGACCCCAGAGCGCAAAGTTCGCCCCATGCGCTCCCGTGTCTGGCGAAGCAACAGTTCGCGCGAGTTGCCGCGGAATTGCCAGTTCCACGACTCGCACGCAGGCAACCCTCGGCGAAAAATGGGAAAAACCTGAGTGTCAAAATCGCTCGTGGTAGGAACACCTGGAGTGTGGGAACCTATTTGTGATGACCTCGACGCTGCTGTATGCCGTGGCTCGCAAGGCCGAATCGCTCACACCGGACGCCGAACTGCTTGAGCGGTTCATCGGCGAGAAGGATCACTCCGCGTTTGAAGAACTCGTGCGCCGACATGGGCCGCTCGTGTGGGCGGTCTGCCGACAGTTGCTTCCGCATCATGCGGACGCCGAGGATGCCTTCCAGGCGGTGTTTCTGGCGCTGGTTCGTTCCGCCACAAGCATTCGAGACGGCCGAACCGTGCCCGCATGGTTGCATGGAGTCGCCGTTCGCGTCGCAACGCGCTTGAAGCGCACTGCCGTGCGCCGTAGACAGCGCGAACAGGTCGCTTCCGTGCCGGAAGCCGACCGGCCCGTGCCGGATGCCGCGTGGGAATCGCTCGTCGCGGTTGTTCACGAGGAAGTTCAGCGATTACCAGAAGCGGAACGCACCGCGTTCGTTCTGTGCGATCTGGAAGGCGTCCCACAACCAGACGCCGCGGCACGACTCGGCTGGCCGCTCGGTTCGCTTTCGGGGCGATTGTGCAAGGCCCGGCAGAGGCTCCTGAATCGACTGACTGAACGTGGGGTCGCGCCGGGAGTCGTTGTGGGTATCGGAATCACGTCCGGGTCCGCCAGCGCGGTTCCGGTCAATTTGTTCGATGTGGTGAAAGTGTTCCCCGCGTCTCCGAGCGCGGCTTCCACGGCCGCGAGTGCGCTTGCGCGTGGGCTTACGGAGGGTGTTGCAATGCGAACGAAGCTGATGGTTGGAGTCATGGTCGCGGCCTTTGGGCTGACGAGTGGCGCGATGGTTCTCTCAAAGGCTGACGCTCAGCCGCCCGCGCCGGGTGGCGGAGGGGGCTTGGTTCCTCTTGGGACTCCTCCTGGAGCGCCTCCCGACACAGGCACAGGACTACCGAGTGGCGCTCCGCCAGGTCGTGGCGGAGGAGGAACTACAGGGCAGCCCGGTGGAGGTCCGGTCGGGCCGGGTGGCGGGTTCGGAAGCGCGGCCGTCGCATCGCCGACGTGGGAATACAAGTTCCTCGACGTGAAGAACGACCGCAAGGCGTTCGAGAAGACAATCATCGCGCAAGGTAAAGACGGCTGGGAGTTCGCCGGTTCTGAACGATTCGGGCAAAGCGAAATCGTGCTCGTGTTCAAGAAGCGCAAGGGCGGCGACTTCCCCTTTGGCGGCGGTGGTGGATTCGGGCCGGGTGGCGGTGGCCGCGGGGGCGGTTGGAGCGGTGGGTTCGGTCCGGGTGGGTTCGACCCAATGGGCTTGGGTGGCGGGACCGGCAAAGCGAAGAACCCGACGACGAAGAGATTCCCATTGAAGAACCTCAAGGCCACTGACGCGGCGAAGCTCCTGCAGAGCGCGCTGACCGGCTGGGAGATCACCGTCGTGGCCGATCCGAAGACTAACTCGCTGATCGTGACAGGCGATGCCACGGCGTTGCAGCAAGTCAACATTGAAAAGCTGATCGCCGATAACGACGCGAAAGCGGGGGCTCCGAGTGGCGGTGGTGGAACTCCAGCACCGCCGGGAGGAACAGAACCCGGCACGAAACCGGGCACGCAACTCCACGTCATCTCTCTCAAGCACGCGACCGCCGACGAAATGGCGGTTGTGCTGAAGAAGGTGTTCACCAACGCGGAGATTACACCCGACGCACGCTCCAACCGATTGATTATCCGAGCCGACGAGAATACCACCTTCGATCTCGCGAAGCTGGTTCAAGAACTCGATGTGGAAGTGCCCAAGAAGAGGTGATCGACACCCTGAACGCTGCACGCGGCCCCTCTTTTGAGGGGCCGTTTTGCTTTGTGCGAAGTGCCGATCTCTCATGATTCCTCAACCCTTGCGGGTTATGATTTGAAGTGATTAAGAACTGCATTGGCGAGGGGGGAAGCCATGAGCAGAACACTCGTATTCGCGGGTCTACTGCTGATCACC
>JAKEEV010001418.1 GCA_022616395.1 Planctomycetia bacterium
CGAGATTCCGTTCCACCACGTGTACATTCACCCCACGATGCAAGACGCGTTCGGGGAGCGGATGAACAAGACGGCTGGGAACGGCATCGACCCGCTCGACATCATCGAGCGCTACGGAACTGATGCGCTCCGGTATCAGATGGTGGCTATCTCAGGCGACACACAAGACAGCCGGATGCCGGTGTCCAATGTGTGCCCGCATTGCGATACCCTGGTGCCCGTGAAGCAGGAACACATGCGGGGGCGAACCCGGAAGGTGACATGTCCGAACTGCAAGAAGCAGTTCCGGCCCGGCGGCCCGTGGACAAGCGACGACCCAGAGTTCATCACTGCCAAGCAAGCGTCCGAGCGGTTCGACCAGGGCCGGAACTTCGCCAACAAGATGTGGAACGCGACGCGGTTCTTGCTGATGAACCTTGATGGCTACACGCCCGGCGCGGTGAAGCTCGCGGAGTTGCCCACCGAGGATCGGTGGCTGCTGTCGCGTCTGGCAACCACAACGAAGGCCGTGACCGAAGCGCTCGAAGGCTACCACTTCAGCGACGTGGCGCGGCTGATCTATGACTTCGTGTGGAGCGAGTTCTGCGACTGGTACATCGAGATGTCGAAAGGACGACTCAAAGACGCCACAGCGCGCCCGCTCGCTCAGCGCGTGCTCGTGGGTGTGCTGGACGGCATCTTGCGGCTGGTGCAACCGGTGATGCCGTTCGTGGCCGAATCGCTCTGGCAAGCGCTCAACGAGGCCGCACCAGAACGCGGGCTTCCCATTCCGGCGAAAGCCGAAGAAAGCGTGGTGATTGCCAAATGGCCGAGCTATCCCAACGAGTGGATTAGCCCTGAAGTGGAGAACCGATTCGCTCGGATGCAAGAACTCGTGCGCGGAGTGCGCGAGATGCGCAACCGCTATCAGGTGGACGAGAAAACGCGGCTGGACGTGAGTGTGAAGTGCTCGCCCGTGGTGGCGTCGGACTTCAATGCACTCGCGGCGTTCATCGGTCCGCTTGCAGGGATCGCGAACCTCACCGCGGGACCGAACACGACCAAGCCGAAGCAAGCTGGCGGGCTTGTGAAGCCGGAGTTCGAGGCGTATGTGTCTCTCGCGGGTCTCATCGACCTGGATGCCGAGGCGAAGCGATTGGAGAAGCAGATCGCAGACAAGCAGAAGTCTCGCGATGGCGTGAAGGCGAAGCTCGCCAACGAGAAGTTCGTGGGTGGCGCGCCTCCGGAAGTGGTTCAACAGCAACGCGACCTACTCGCGGACATCGAGAAGCAAATCGCGACGTTGAAGGATAACTTGGACGACTTGCGAAGCGAATAATACGAAGACCGCTCCCTGACCAGTAGTATCAAGGGGTGGCGGCTTGGGTCAGCAGTTCTCGTTTTCGGGTGTTGAAGCGCCCCTCCCCCCGCCACCCCCCTGCTTTTCTCCTCTCCTTGTTTTTCCCAGGATTTGTGGGGTTTTCTCACTTTGCGGTGCCAAGAAGCGGCCGTTATGGCCCCCAACTCCTTGAAAAGCTGGGGTTCTCGAAGGGGAGGGGGTGGCCTTTATGGTTTCTC
>JAKEEV010001419.1 GCA_022616395.1 Planctomycetia bacterium
AACAACCATGTGCGTGTTGCAACAGACCGGTTTGCCGCAATCGCCATAGTCCGCGAGCAACTTCGCCTCATCGCGCACACCAATCTGACGAAGTTCGATTCGCGTGTGGAACTCGCGGGCCATGCTCTTGACCAGTTCGCGGAAATCGACTCGGCCCTCCGCGAGGAAGTAGAAAATGAGCCGCTCGCCACCCAAGAGGTACTCGACATCCACGATCTGCATCGCGAGATGATGTTGAGCAACGAGCTTTTCGCCAGTGGCGAACTGCTGCTTCTGCTGGGTCGCGACGCGGGCGATCTTCTCGCGATCTTCAGTTGTCGCGACTCGAATAATCTCCCCGCGAGTCGGTTCGGGAATCGCCGCGACTGTTTGAGGCGTGGCGATGCAGAGCACTTCGCCAGCCTCTTGTCCGCGTTCAGTGCGCAGAATGACCACGTCCCCTCTGCGCACTTCCGCGCTTTGGGGCGCGCTAAATTCGCCCAGGAATCGCATCGACCCATGCCGGACGATGAACGCGGTGGTCGCCACGTCAGTCATGTTAGGTATCATCCACGTTTTGCTTCACATATGCAATTCCACCACGTCCTTGTCGTGTAAGACGTGGTCGCGGCCGACGGTCTGGCCGTCATGCACGCCAGTGCCCCACACGCGAGCCGACTTCACTGTTTCTTCCAGATCGCGGTGAACCTTCGCGGCCACTTCCGCCACGGTCGCCCCGATGAGCGGCGTGAACGGACTGGTCATGTCCGCGGGCTTGCCGGGCTGCTTGGTGTAAATGCGCATCACGCCCAACACATCGTAAAGCGCCTTGCGCAACTCCGCGAGGCCATCACCGCGTTCGGAAGAGACCACATATAGCGGAAACCGCGTGCCGAACTCCTCGCGGGCGATCTCCAGCCGAATGTCGGCTGCATCGTCATCGCTCTTGTTCGCAACGAGCAAAGTAGAGAGTGAGTAGATCGCGGGATCGTCACCGTGCAAACTTCCCGGAGGAACCAGTTCGCGACGAGCGAGTTTCAGCCGGTCGATCACCGCTTTTGTCGCGGCCGGGCCATCGTCATCGGCCAGATCGAGGAACAACACCGCGGCATCCGCAGCGCGTGTGATGTCCGTGATGAAGTTCTCGTAATGCTCCGCGGTTATCGGCGGCATATCGACGAGTTGCACGCGAACATCCTCGTACTCCATCATTCCCGGAACAGGTTCGCGCGTCGTAAATGGGTACGGCGCAACGGCCGGCGTTGCCTTCGTGAGCTTCGTTATCAACTGCGACTTCCCCGAATTCGGCGGACCCAAGAACACTACTTGCCCCGCGCCCTGTCGTGGAACTTTGTACGTGCCGTGTGCGGCCTTCTTCGGAGCAGTCTTCGCGTGCTCAATCTGGTCGGTGAGTTCGGAAATCTTGGTCTTGAGATCGGCCTGAACCTTCTCGCTGGCCTTGTGCTTCGGCAGCAGCACCCACATTTCTTTGAGCGCGACGAGCTTATCTTCCGGCGTCTGAGCCTTCTTGTAGCGAGCTTCGGCATCGTGGTACTGCGGCGGAAGATTGACTGCCATTGGAGTCAGGGGTCAGGGGACAGAGGACAGAGATCAGAAGACAGAGATACAGAGCAAATCAGCAGCGGTGATTGTACAACATTGGCATGGCGGAACCCCAGACGAACCAGTGGTAGAGGTGGATTCTGATCCTCTGCTTTCTGCTCTCTGTTCTCTGTCTTCTGTCCTCTGTCCTCTGATCTCTGTCCTCTGACCTCTGATTCCTATGCCATCGCTCTTCGATCAGATTCAGGAAGCCGCCTCTGCTATTCGCGCCAAGTGGCCGCACACGCCCACTGCGGGGATCATCCTCGGCACCGGACTCGGCAAGCTCACCGAAGACATCCAGGCAGAAGCCGTGATTACCTACGAAGAGATTCCGTACTTTCCGCGCTCAACCGCGCCCACTCACAAGGGCCAACTTGTCTGCGGAGAACTGAGCGGCAAGAAGGTTGTGGTGATGGAGGGCCGATTTCACTTCTACGAAGGCTGGTCGCTTCAACAGGTGACGTTTCCCGTTCGCGTGATGAAGGCGCTCGGCTCACACATCCTCATCGTGAGTAACGCCTGTGGAGGCATGAACCCGCAGTGGGCAAAAGGCGATCTGATGTTGATCGAGGATCACATCAACTTGCTGGGCGACAACCCGCTCATCGGCCCGAACGACGACCGGCTCGGAGAGCGGTTCCCCGACATGTGTCACGCCTACGACCGAGCGCTACTGAAACTCGGTCAACAGATCGCGCTGGAAGAAAAGATCGTCTGCCACAAGGGGGTGTTCGTCGCCGTCAGTGGCCCGAACCTCGAAACCGCCGCCGAGTATCGCTTCCTCCGAGCGATCGGCGCGGATGTCGTCGGCATGTCCACCGTTCCCGAAGTGATCGTCGCGGTGCATTCCAAGATGCGCGTTCTGGGGATCTCGGTGATTACCGATCTCTGTTTGCCGGATGCGCTGGAACCGGTCAGCCTCCCGGACATCATCGCGACGGCCCACGAAGCAGAGAAGAAGTTGCGTGTGTTGGTGCGCCGACTGGTGGCTGAATGCGGGAGTTAAACTTTGAGAAGTGGCAAGAACTTTTCCTGAACCGCCGAACCCTGAACTAGACTTGAAGCGGTTCGCCTCCTCCTACTGACCACACGGCCCGCCCGTGTCGCCCGCCCTGACACCCACAACCACTGTGTCCACCCGGACCGCCGGTCCTCTGACCGCTTTTCACTTCGCCGCGTGCGTGTGCACGCTTGCATTGGCGTACTATCTGACGGGAATGCTCGGACTGTCGATGGCCTACTCCCAGCGGAGCGTCACGCTGGTTTGGCCCCCGACGGGAATCGCGCTGGCGGTCCTCTTTCGGGCCGGACCGCGATTCTGGCCGGGTGTGTTTCTCGGTGCCCTGGCGTGCAACTTGATGTTCTCTCCCGTGTGGGTTGCCCTCGGAATTGCGACGGGGAACACTCTTGGCCCAGTCATCGCGGCTGCCGTTCTGCGCCGATTCCAGTTCGACCGCACATTTGCTGGCCGGCGCGATCTGTTTGCCTTTCTACTGGCTGGTCTGGTCGGAATGACGATCACGGCAAACAATGGAGTGCTGTGGTTGACCGCGTCCGCGGAGTTACCAACCGACCAGCTCGCCTCAACGTGGCTCATCTGGTGGCTGGGAGACACCGCCGGGTTGATCGTGATTGCTCCTCCGTTGTTGGCAGCGGACTGGCCGCGGTTTTCGCGCGCTTCGTGGCGTGTGGGTCTTCCACTGGCGGCCACCGCCGGGTTGTCGTGGTTGGCGTTCACGGATACTCTCTCTCCTCCGTTCCGAGCCGTGATGGTGTTCCCGCCGTTCATGCTGCTCATCTGGGTGGGCATGAGCCAGCGGCTTCAGGTGGCTTCGCTTCACGTTGTTGTGATGGCCGGGCTGGCTCTTGTCGGGATGAATGATGGCCACGGCCCATTCGGCTCGCTCACGTCCACAACCAGAATCCTCATGCTCTGGACTGGGGCAACCACCGCGGCTCTGATCGTGCTCTCGCTGACGACCGCTCAAGCCCAGCGCGAGCGAGCGGAATCCGCGCTGGCTTCCTCTGTCGGGGAATTTCAGGCTCTGGTGGATGGAACACCCGCGGCGATTGTCCGCTACACCGCTGATGGCACGCTCACCTTTGTGAACGAAACACTCTGTCGGCTTCTCGACAGTCGAAGAGAATGGCTCATCGGTCGCGCGGTCCAGGACTTTATCCCCAACCTTCCTCGAACCGATGGTGTGGCCGATTTGCCAGTCGCGCAACCAATGAGTGGCCCCGCGGCCGGCGCGTCTGGAGTGATTCGCAAGCCGGATGGTTCCTGTCGGTGGTATCGGTGGACGGCCCGGCGCATCACAGGCCCGAACGGCCAACCGGAGTTCCAGGCCGTCGGGATCGACCTGACCGAGCGCCGGCAAGCCGAGTCCGAACGCGCGGCCATCGAACGGAAGATGCAAGACGCTCAGCGGCTGGAAGCTCTCGGTGTGCTCGCTGGGGGGGTTGCTCACGACTTCAACAACTTGCTTGCGGGCGTGTTGGGACACGCGGAACTGGCTGTCGCGGAGTTGCCGACCGATCACCCGGCACGCGAACACCTCGCCACGGTCCTCAGCGGTGTTGCCCAGGCGGGCGGTTTGACGCGGCAACTGCTCGCTTATTCCGGCAAGGGCCGCTTCATGCTCCGCCCGCTCAATCTCAACGACCTCATCCGCCAGACAACCGAACTGCTTCGCCTCACGCTCCCCAAGAAAGTGCAACTAACTCTGGAGCTGGCCGACTCGCTCCCTCCGGTGACTGCTGACGACGGCCAGATGCGTCAGGTTCTCATGAACCTTCTGATTAACGCGGGTGAAGCGATCGGTGATCGAGCGGGCACGGTGACAGTCTCTACAGCAGCACATTTGTTGGCACTCGACACGGTCAGCGGAGGAGTTTACAGTCCCGCGGCTCCGGGTCAGTTCGTGGAACTCATCGTCTCCGACACCGGCTGCGGGATGGATGAAGCCACACGCGCGCGGCTGTTCGATCCGTTCTTCACAACGAAGTTCGCGGGTCGCGGATTGGGGCTTTCGGCGGTGCTTGGCATCGTGCGCGGGCACGGAGGCGGAATTCGAGTTGATAGCACGTTGGGAGAAGGTACGCGGTTTACTGTTCTGCTGCCCGCCGTACTCGACGCAATACCCGCGACGACAAGCGCGACACAAACACCAGCACCAACCGACACGCCGATTCCCTTCCACCGATCCACAGCGCGCGCGGGAGTCTTCCAGCTTACGCGCACGCGCGAACGGCCGAGTGAACCGCCCGCCGGTCTCAGTGAACTGGAACACGTTGCCGAGAATGCGAGCCGATCAACGGTCGTGGCGGAAAGTTCCAGTGGAAGCCGAGGAGGATTGGCTCTGGTCGCGGACGACGAGCCGACCGTCCGACAGGTGGGAGCGCTAATGCTCCGACAGATGGGTTACGAGGTTCTTACCGCAGCCAACGGGCGTGAAGTAGTGGACCTGTTCACGACTCACGCTCAGCGCGTGCGGTTGGTATTGCTCGATCTGACGATGCCAGTCATGGACGGTGCTGAAGCGCTGGCAATGATTCGTGAGCTATCGACCGAAGTGCCAGTCGTACTTTGCAGCGGTTACGCGGTCGAAGCGGTGCCGGAAAAGTTAGCCCACGACACCGTCACCACGTTCTTGCAAAAGCCATTCGCTCGCAATGACCTCCGACAAGCTCTCAACACCGTCGGCGCGTGACCCAAAGTAGGACAGGCTGGAAGCCTGTCGTTGAGAATCAGAGCCGCGACCATCAGGGAGCGCTACGTCAACAGAAGATCGCTCCCTCACGGTCGCGGCTCTGACAATCACCGTCACTCCTTGATCGCCGGTGGCGGTGGAGCCAGTTCCGGATCTTCCTTGGGGAAGTCGTTCTGGCCCTTGATCGGTTCGGGGCGAATCTGCTTCTGATCGAGTTTCTCCTTCCCTGCGCGGGTGAGAATGCCCATGAACACCTTCTCCGGCAATCCGTTCACAAGCGTGTGAGCACTCGCGTCTGCATAGACCACCGCGAACCGCTTGCCGAGATCAAAATCGGCCGGCAACTTCCCCTCGGCAGTCAGCGCGATGTCCGCGGGCTTGGTCCAGTAAACTGCCTGGGTTGGGTCTTCGGTTGAGAGCAACAAGAGAGTCTCTTTCAGGCTATCGCGAACGTCTCCGTCCCCGACGGTCTTCTTCGTCGGATCAAAGATCGCGCCCTTGCCGACCACGGCCAGCGTGGTTGTCTTCCCGATTGACGATTGAGGATATGGGATCACGCTCCAAGCGGCTCGGTAGACCGATGGCAGCTTGTCGATGAGCTTCTTGTTGTGCGGACTGTCCCACGGCTCATTCAACTTGAACATCGAGTAGAGTTCCGCAGGCCCGTTGATCGGTTTTCCTCCATCGAACGGTCCTTCGATGTAGACATTCTCCATGTAAGGCAGAATCGCAACGCGCCAGCTCAAGAGCGGCTTGCCGTCCTTGTCCAGAATCGCGGGCGGGGGATAGTGGCCCTTGTCCTTGTGGTACTTCTCGATGGCCCTCGCAATCTGCGACAGATTCCGCTCGCGCTGGGTCCAGTCGTAGTCGCCAGGAGTCAATGGCCTGCGGTCCGCGTTGGCAACCGACACGCCTGTAGTAACCGTCACCACGGCCGCGGACAGAGCCAGCCCGCCTCCAGGAATGATCCCGTCGAGATCGAGCGAAGTCCGAACGGTGTTCCCCTTCACTTCAATCGGGAGCTTGCCAAGAATCCCGTCGAGTTGCTTCAGCCCCGCGGCGGCAAGAACAAACCCGACCGCTTCGGGGAACTCCTGAATCCCTTGAGGCGGTTTGCCCGGCTCTCTTTTGACTTTCTTCTCCACGAACGTCAGCGCATTGCCGATCAGTCCGCGAAGCATCTGCACGCCTTCCTGAGCGGCCTTCAGTCCGTCTTCGGCCTGCTCCTCGGTGGCGAACTCAGCCATGATCGCGAGTGTCGTCTTCGGGTTGAGATCAAGAGTCGCGAGCCAGGTCTTCGCCTTGAACAGCGGTTGAAGCCCTTCGGGAATCTCCTTGAGCATGTCTGGTTTGACCACAGCCGAGACATTCACGCCCACACTCACCGGATATGCTTGTCCGCCTCGCGTGCGAACACTGCCGCCAGCGGAGAATCGCCTCCCTTCACCATGCGATCAATCAGAGCCGTGATGGAATCCTCGGAGGCGTAGGCGTAGGTGCGTTCATCGAGAATGAGCAACCCGGACCAATACATTTCGTCGAAGTAGTATTCCTTGCCGTTGTGCTTGCGAATCTTGCCGGTCTTGGCCATCGTTTTCATTAACTCGGTTTTGTCGAGCGGCTTCTTCGTGGTGACCACCCATACGGGCGTCTTGTCGATGGGTCGGCCAATCGGCAGGGGGTCGCGGAACTTCGTGTCGAAGATCACAACGGTGAAGGATTCGATTTCGGAAGGTGCGGGCACGAACCGATTATCGAACTCCGCGAGCAAGTCCGGGCCAGCCTGAGCCGCGAAGGTGCGTAGCTGCTTGGCCAACTCAGAAGACCAGACATCAGCAACGCGAACGTGAATGAATCCCATCGCATCGGGCGTCAGAACCTTCGCCGCGGCCGGGTCAGCAGCTTGGGCCGATCCGCCAAAGGCAAGAGCGACGACCACCGCGAACGCGAATTGAACTCGGTACATGGTTGAACTCCTGGATGGGGCGGCATCTCTTTGACTGGGAACTGAACGGCAAGCAACCGGGCGCGAACTCAACCTCCTCCAACGCAAGAACTCTCACAATCAGGACCTGCCCGCGACATTATCCGCGGAACTCTGGCAGTCCTCAACGATTCATGAGAGAATTCCGAGTGAGTCGCGGAGGGCGTTCGCGTCTACCTCTAATAACTGCGAAGCGCCTGTCGCGCGGGACATTTTTCATGAGGGCGGATCATGGCTGCCGGTCGCGGATCGTTAGTGCGTGCGGCTCTGCTATTGTGCGGTCTGGCGGGTCTGGCCGCTTCACAAGAGCGAGTGCCGGTGAATCTTCAGCCGGGAGCAACGCCCGCGCAACCACAACCCAAGCAACCTCAGCCCAAAGGCGCGATTGCACCCGCTCAGCCGGGCGGACTTCCTCCTGGCGCGATCGCTCGACTCGGCCACACGCGCCTCAGACACGCGGCCAAACCCACTGGCGTTGCCTTCGCTCCCGATGGCAAGACTTTCGTCACCGCGGGCGAAGACGGCACCGTTCGAGTCTGGAACGTCTCGACCGGCGATCAGGTGAAGATGATTCAGCGTCAGGTTCGGTCCATCTCCGGGCTTTCCTTCACACACGGCGGGAAGAAACTCGCGGTCAACTTCAACGATGGCTATCTCCATCTGCTCGACCCCGCGAAGTTTGACAAGGAGTCGTTGATCCCGTTTAGCAACCGGAGCGGTTTCAGTTTCACGCAAGACGGTTCTCTGCTGGCGACTCTTGAGGGTGGGAATCTGGTCATCCTTGAAACGGAAAAAGAGTTGCCCAAACTTGAATTACCCGGAGTGCGCAGATTCGATTTCCGCCCCGATGGGAAGGTGATCGCGGTCTCTAATGACAAGCACACGCTCACCATTCATCAGACGACCGGTGGAAAACCAGTCTTCTCCGTCAAGCACGATGGGCCGATTACCAGCATCTGCTACAGACCCGATGGGAAGCAGTTGGCTGTTGGTTGCAAGAGCGTGACAGGCACAGACACCGTGTTTGTGTACGAGCCGAAGAACGCGAAGCCGGTCGCCGAGATTGCCGGGATGAACTACGTTCGCGAGTGGATCGGTGCTGATGCTCTTGCCGTGGGCAACGGCACCGATGCGGGCGTGTACAACCTGACGAAGAAGAAGTGGGCCGGGAAGATCGCGGGCGCTGCCGGCGAGTTCGCGGTCTCTCCTGATGGCAAGTACCTCGCTGCAACGGGCACCGGAGGATTGCGCGTCCGGTTATGGGACTTGACCACCGGCAAGCAGATGCACGCGGAGAACGACAGCTTCCCCGACCCTGTTCTGATGGTCGGTTCCGCGGACGGCAACACGCTGTTCATCATCGCCACCGACACC
>JAKEEV010001420.1 GCA_022616395.1 Planctomycetia bacterium
CGGCAGAACTGAGGTCACCATGCCCTTAGTGCGCACGTTAAGCGGCAAACCGATCTACGACGACTTGCGTCGTGCCTATGTCACGCTCGCCCAAACGTTCCTCCAGCACCGTGGTGGTGGAGATGTCACCACCGAAACCGATGATCCTTGTGCTTTGGATTCTGCCGTTTGCCAGACTGAACTCCATGTCGATTTGCGCGAAGCCCAGAAACAGTGCAACCTGATCGACACTCCCTGCGAGCGTCCGGTAGAGATTTTCAACAACCTCAATCATATGTTCGTTTTGCTCCAAGAGATCCCGATACTCGCCGAGCAATGTTCCCTCCAGCCGCTTTTTTGCGCTCCAACACAACAATCGGATCACGCGGATTTAGAGGGCGAAAAGTGGTCGTCGGAGGCGTTTGGCGGGATGGACATTACGAACAACGGCAAACTCGCGAAAGAGCTACGAACGCTTTCCAAAGCCGCGAGTCTAGGTCACCGCACGTTCCTTGCGTTCCGGACCGTGGCCTTGCCTAGATCAGAAGCGTGGAACGGTGCCACCGTTCACGCGATCAGCGGTCGGTGTGCAAAACCGCACGGTGGTCCATTCGTGGCCAGCGCTCAAGGGTCACTGATTGGGCGATTGAATGGCGTGACTGTGATTGAGGTTCAAGGAATCAACGTGAGTATTGGGTAGGCGCTCGACATCACTCCGGAAGAAGAATGGGCAACGGACAATGGACTACCAGACTCACGAACACGATGTCATTGTTATCGGAGCCGGTGGAGCTGGCTTGCGCGCGGCGATTGAAGCCAGCGCATCCGGCGTGTCGGTTGGTCTCGTGTGCAAGTCGCTCTTGGGCAAAGCACACACGGTGATGGCCGAAGGAGGAATCGCGGCGGCTCTGGCGAACGTCGATGCACGCGACAACTGGAAGGTTCACTTCGCCGATACGATGCGCGGTGGACAGTACGTCAATAACTGGCGCATGGCCGAACTTCACGCACGCGAAGCTCCGGATCGTGTGCGCGAACTCGAAGCGTGGGGAGCGGTGTTCGACCGCACGCGAGACGGCAAGATTCTTCAACGCAACTTCGGCGGTCACAAATACCCCAGGCTCGCTCACGTCGGCGACCGCACCGGGCTGGAACTCATCCGCACGCTTCAAGATCACGGAGTGCATCAGGGCATCTCCGTTTACATGGAAAGGACAGTCATTCGGCTTCTGAAGGACGGAGAGAAGATCGCGGGTGCTCTGGCGTATGATCGCGAACGCGGGCGGTTCGTTGTGTTCCGCGCGAAGGCGATTGTGCTTGCGACCGGCGGAATCGGCAAGGCGTACAAGATCACGTCGAACTCGTGGGAGTACACCGGAGACGGCCACACGCTCGCTTACGACGCGGGCGCGGAACTCATCGACATGGAGTTCCTGCAGTTCCACCCAACGGGGATGGTCTGGCCGCCGAGCGTTCAGGGCATCCTCGTAACCGAAGGTGTGCGCGGGGAAGGAGGAGTGCTTCGCAACAAGGAAGGCAAGCGGTTCATGTTCGGAGACATCCCGGACAACTACAAACCGCAAACCGCCGAGAACGAGGAGGAAGGTTTCCTCTACGTACTGGGTGAAAAATACCAGGGACGCGACTCGCACCGCCCGCCGGAGTTGCTCACGCGCGATCACGTTGCTCGTTGCATCGTCCGCGAAGTGAAGGAAGGTCGCGGAAGCCCGCACGGCGGCGTGTTCCTCGAATTGCAGACGTTCGCGGAGTGGTTCAGCAAGCGCGCAAAGAAGTTCAACGCCGAGTCTCACTGGAAGAAGAAACTACCGAGCATGTATCACCAGTTCAAGGAACTCGGCGGGCTGGACATTACCAAAGAGCCGATGGAAGTTGGCCCGACGACGCATTACGTGATGGGCGGAGTGCGAGTGGACAGTGACACCCAGATGTCACTCATTCCGGGCTTGTTCGCGTGCGGAGAGTGTGCCGCGGGCATTAACGGAGCGAACCGCCTCGGCGGAAACTCGCTCTCCGATCTTCTTGTGTTGGGCAAGCGAGCCGGAGAGTTCGCAGCGAAGTACGCACGCGAGCAATCTTCCGCCGGAGCGATTCACAACGATCAAGTCGAATCCGCCGCGAAGTGGGCGCTGGAGCCATTCGAGCGCGCGGGGAGCGAGGGATCGTTCCAGGTTCAGCAAGACCTTCAAGACATGATGCAAGACTTGGTGGGCATCGTTCGCAAGGAAGACGAGATGCTCCGCGCTCTCGACGGCCTGGAGAAACTCCGTGCTCGTGCCGCGAAGGTGAAAGTCACCGGCAACCGCGAATACAACCCCGGCTGGCACACCGCGATGGACTTACACAGCCTCCTGACGGTGTCAGAAGCAGTCACGCGGGCCGCGATCCTTCGCAAAGAGAGCCGCGGAGCGCAATTCCGAGACGACTACCCGAAGAAAGACAACGCGAAATTCGGTAAGGTGAACAGCATCATCTGGCGCGACTCC
>JAKEEV010000274.1 GCA_022616395.1 Planctomycetia bacterium
TGATCCGCACGATGGAGTTGATTCTCGGTCTTCCGCCGCTGTCGCAATATGATGCGGCCGCGCGGCCGATGTTCAACAGCTTCACCAACAAGGCCGATCTGACGCCGTACAAGCACACGCCGGCCGAAATCGACCTCAACGCCAAGAACGACAAGAACGCCTTCGGGGCTGATCTCTCCGAGAAGATGGACTTCAGCGAGTACGACAAGATCAACGACTTCGAGTTGAACTATGTGCTCTGGCACGCGGTCATGGGCAAGGACGCTCCCCAACCGCCCGCTGTCCGCCGAGCGATTGCCTTCCGCGCCATCCGGGAAGAGAAGGAGAAGAAGTAGCTAACCACAGAGACACAGAGACACAGAGACACAGAGAAAACAGGAGAAGAGAGTTCGACAGGATAACAGGATCAACCAAGATCAGAATCAATCGTGTTCATCCTGTTATCCCGTCTGAAAATGTCTTTCTCTGTGTCTGTGCCTCTGTGGTTAGTCCTGCTTTACTGCTTCGCTGCTGCATACCGATGTGTTGGCACGGGGCGGCCGGGGCGCAGGCTCTGACTGGTGCGGAACTCCGCGATCACGCCCAACTTCGCGCACTGTGTGGCCACTGCGCGCTTCACCTCGGTTTCCAGTACGACCGGGTCGATGGCGACGCGGGCGTTGACGATCAGTTCCGCTTCTTGTGGCTTGAGTCCGCTGGGAAGAGATAACTTCGGAGCTGTGTCACTGCTGATGAGATTCCCGACGGCAAAGGCGCTGGCATCGTCCATGCCGATGAGTTTCAGGTGAGCGACTTCGCCACCCAGCGCGCGGCAGGCATCCGCCAAGTCGGTCAGGATCGCGGTCAGCAGCGCGTCCAGGTCGAAGGGCTTGTCACTGGTCAGTCGAGCGGTCGCGTTGAGCCAGCCGAGTTCAGCTTCGCCTTCGGCATAGGTGTCGTAGTCGATGTCCAGAATCTTCCGACCGAACGCGCCTTTTTGATCGAGCAACTCGGCGAGCGCGTCAAAGCCTGCACCTGTCGTCGCGCTTGCGCGAAGGACCGGCGTATCGGGGTATTGCGAACTCACGAGCCGGACCAACTCATCGATCTGTGGCGCGGCCAGCTCATCGATCCGGTTAATCACAATGGCGTCTGCCTCTTCAAGTTGCTTTTTGAAAATGTAGGCAGCCTTCGGGCTGAACCCGCCGGCGGCTTGGTTCTTCAGGATGCGAATTCCGTGGCTGGGCTTGAACAGCACCGCGTAAGGAGCGACCTCGAACCGCCCGCCGTAAAGATCCTTCAGGGGCTGAATCACAGTGGCCACGAGATCGGTACAACTTCCCACCGGCTCGGCAAGGATTACATCCGGCCGCTCGGAAGTTTGAAGAGAACCGACACGCCCCACGAGGTCATCGAATCGACAGCAGAAACACGCGCCGGGAACCTCCTCAACGGCCAGCCCCTGAGCGCGGAACGTGTTCGTATCAACCAGGTCGTGAGCCTGGTCGTTGGTGACGATACCGATCCGCTGGCCCTTCGATTGATAGCTTCGAGCCAGCCGCACGAGTGTGGTGGTCTTTCCCGCACCCAGGAATCCCCCAACCATCACGAACCGAACAGTCATGACAACGCTCCGTGTTTGCCAATGGTGACGCGAAGATCACTCTATGCCTCTGGCCACTGGCCCGCAACTTGCATACCCCCGACGAGAGTTGATCTTTCCTTAAAATGCCCATGGTCCGCCCGTCCGTGGAGCCGTCTGTGTTCCGGCTGATTCGGTTGATGACTCTTGCACCTGGTCACTTTCACGCCGCGCTCGTTCAGAAGCGCGCGCTGCCTGGCATCCACCACCGTAGTTACATCTACGCTCCTCTTGATGCCGATACGCTCGCGCACTTGGCTCGTCTTGAGGCGTTCAACACGCGGTCGGAAAACCCGACAGTGTGGGAGGTCGATCTCCGCGCAGGCGCGAATTATCTTGAGCGATTCGCAAAAGAGCAGCCCGGCAACACAGTCGTTCTGAGCGGAAAAAATCAACCAAAAATCGACCTGGTGCAACTGGCCGTCGAGAACGGTTTGCATGTGATCGCGGACAAGCCGTGGATCATCGAGCCTCACGACTTCCCGAAACTCGAAGCCGTCTTCCGAGAGGCAGAAACACGAGACGTGTTCGTGTGGGACATGCTCACCGAGCGCTTTGAGGTGACGAACTGGCTTCAGCGAGAGTTGGTTCGCGACGCGGAGCTTTTCGGCGCGTGGGAAGTGGGTTCCGTGACAGCACCGGCGCTGACGCTGACCAGCGTTCACTACCTCAAGAAGCTGGTGAGCGCAAAACCGCTCGTGCGGCCGTGGTGGTGGTTCGATCCCACGATCTCCGGTGAGTCGATGGCCGATGTGGGAACTCACCTCGCGGATCTGGCAATTGGTTTGATCGCCCCCGATCAGGCGGTCGATTACAAGACCGAGATTCAGGTGCACGCTGCCGACCGCTCACCATTGATGTTGAGCGAAAGTCAGTTCCGCGAAGTCACCGCGCTCGTCGGCTTCCCGCTGGCTCTCAAGCCACTCGTGACCAACGGCCAGCTTGCTTACTCGGGAACCAACAGTGTGACGTTTGCGCTTCGCGGGGTTCATGTGAAGCTGAAAACGGTGTGGGAGTATCAGTCACCACCTGGCGGAGACACGCACGAGTCTCTGGCGATGGGAACGAAGGCCCGCGTGGCCATTCGCCAGCCCGTCAACACACAGCCTGAAGTATTTGTGTGGGCAACCGACCCGGCCAATCATTCGGGGATGCTCACTCGCTTGCGTGAGAAGTGCGCGAGCTTGCAGAGAGACTTTCCGGGGCTATTCGTGAGCGATCTGGGCACGGAAGCACACGTCCGCATCCCGGATAGCTGGCGAACGACTCACGAGGAGCACTTCGCATCGGTGATGGAGGAATTCGCCCGCTACTTCCACACTCCTCGCGCCCTGCCCGCGTGGGAAAAACCCAACGCGCTGGCGCGTTACTACATCACCACGAAGGCTGTCGAGATGGCGCGGCAATAGCGTTGGTGAATCAAGACTCTTCGCAGATCAGCGAATTCATGAAGTCGTCGAAACTCTCCGCGATTGGTTCGAGTTCGTCCTCTGATTGCACCTCTCCCATCTCTTGGAACCACCAGTAGACTTTCCCGACGTTGTCGCCGAAAAGACACAAGCAGTATTCCCCGCCGGAACCAGCGACGAACGGGAGCAGGTATGCGGGCAACCGATCGCTGAACGTCTTCCTCCGCTCGCGGAGGTCATATTCTTCGCCGGATTTCAGACCGTAGAAAACGTCAATCGAAGTTCCGTCCTCATCCGAATCATCCGCGAGCTTCAGACACAGATCGCCTTCTCCCGAGGAGAACCCATACTTCATTATGAACTCGCGGTAATCGTCTGGGAGTAGAAAGCCGAGTTCGTTCTCAAACGCCTTGATGTCATGCGCAGTAATGGTGTGTGGTCCGCAGACGTGGTAGGACTGAAGTCGCGACATCACTGGATCATATTTATTCTTCACTCGGCACCTCGGTTTCACTTTGGCTTCCGAACTGGGAGAGGCGGTAACGGTTCACAGGTCGGTGTTGCTCCAGGGAGAGTTGGGCGTAGCGAGATTTCAAATTCGGTTTCAAACCTCGGTCACGGTGCCCGTGGCATAGACGAGTTCGCACCGGGCACGGCTTTCTCGGGTGTTTACGACCCCAAGACGAAGCAGTTTCTTGCCTACCCCAGCAGTCGCAATCCTCGTGGTGAACCAATCGAGGCGGTGCTCAAGGATGGTACCGTCGTCACGGATAACGTCGTGGCCCGTGGCGGAGGGCACGGCGAGGTCAACGACGTGCTGAGTAGACTGAAGGGACATGCGGGACCTAACGAAAACAACTTTGGTTTCACGCTCTTTCAGGAGGCGGACGGAAAGCTGCGGGTGGAGTGGTTCTCCCGGTCTGTCAACGGGAACAACCCAGCAGCCAACGGCAATTTCGTCCCGAAACACATGCAATCTGAAATCCGGCGCGAGTTGAAGAAGTTTTTTCCCGGAAGGGAGATCGAGGGGTAGGCATGAGTGATGCCCTTTACATCAACGGTCTACCCTTGCCCGTGGCCCTTGTCGATGCCATCGAAAGCGGCATTTGGCAAACGCCGAAGAACCGCGATGTCTGGCATTCGCTGTTCCCAGACGCGGAGATCGTCCAGCCCACGCTCTATTCCCTACGAGCTATGACAGGAGAGACGTCTTGGCTGTCCGAAGCCGGGTCGGCCTACCTCGGTCGAGCTGCTGAGGGGTTCGTACCGGGCGACATCGACCCGAGCCATGCGGTGTTGATTGCTGACCTGGGACCGGATCGGCTCATTGCCTTGGACTACAGGGAGTCCGAAACCCGGCCTTCGGTCGTGGCATTAACGAGCGCGGAACATTCCTGTTGGAGGCAGGTGGCCGACGATATCGAGTCGTTCATGCGAGCGATTCGGTTGATCAGTTGAGTTCAAGATCCCGGCGCCCTCACGCTGCGGCCAACAGCGGCGGGGCAGCTTCGCGGTGGAAGTGGGCACGCACGGTCTGGGTTAGCCACGCGAAGACGTTGCGGCCCGCCCGGCGGCAGGTCTCGATGACCGTCAGCATCCGCTCGACGAACCGGCTGCCCGACGCCGACTGCGTGCCGAAGGAGAGCTTCCGCCAGATCACCGCATGCCGCAAGGCGCGTTCGGCCGCGTTGTTGGTCGGCTCCACGCCGTCAACACTGAGGAAGGTCCACAGATTGGAACAATGCCGTAATAACTCGCGGCAAAAACTCGTTGTGGGTGATCGAAGATAACCCCACAGCAATAACCGATTGATGCCGAATTTCACCGCTTGCATGCGTCGAACAAACTCGACCCGCGAAAGCGTGCCGTCGCGGACACGCTTCCACAGCGTGAAGAGTTTCTTCGTTGGCGGCATCAGCAGGTGACCGAGTTGTTGACGCACGGGGCACGGGTGGTCGAGCAATGCTTGGAAGTCGCGTTGGAGATGCGCCCAGCACCATTGCAACTGACCGAACTGCCAGTACATCTTGGCCCGGTCGCAGTGGATGACGCCCGCGAAGTTCTCGCCGAGCAATTCGTCGAGAATGTCGGCGCGGCGATTGTTCCGACAGGCGAACACCGTGAATGAGTCCGCGACGAAGGTCCAAATCCACGCTTTCGAGGAACCTTCTTTGGTTGGCGATTCGTCGATGTGGAGAATGCTCTGCTGGGCGAGTTTGGTGGCCAGTTCGTCGTGGGCCGGTTGCACCGCGTCGGCGCAGCGGTTTTGCAACAGCACCATCCAAGCAGCACTGGCGGGTTGGTTGAGAATCGTGCTGAGGAACTGCGCGGCCCGTCGCTTCGACTGACGGAAGCAGGCCATGAGCAAGCCGGCGAAGGCGGTCAGACGCGGCCCGGCTTGTCCGGTCGGCGCGCCTTCGGGCAACACGCCGCAGGTGGAACACCCGCAGTCGCATTTGAGCTGATGTTGTTGATACTCGGTGACGACCGGTTGAATCTCCGGCAGTTCCCAGACTTGGTGTCGCAAGGGTTGGGAGTCGGTGCCGCGCAGTGTCTGTCCGCAGCGTCGGCACTGGCTGGGGATGCAGGGCACGATGGCTTGGCACTGATCGGTGGGAATCAGTGTTCGTTGGGCTTTGGGGTGTCCGTGCTGCCCGCCGCGTCGTTTTTTGGATTTGGGCTTGGGCGGCGCAGGCTTGGCGTGTGGGTGCGTGGACGACGGCAGCGAGGAGTTGGTGGAGTCATTGTTGAGCCGGGCCTTCAACTCCGCGACCTCGGTTTCGAGAGTGGCGACGCGAGCGGTGAGCCACTGGATCAACGCCAGGACGGATGCGGGTGTCGCGGCGAGGTCTTCGGCGGAAACTGGCGGCGGTGCATCCATGCCGAGCAGAACGGTAACCAAAATCGTCCGCCAAAGCTATACCGACCCGTGAACGGTTACGGAGAGGCGGATCGAACGAGAAGTCCTTCAGTGATCGCCCACCCAGATGAGGAATATTATCATGATAATTCATGCGAAGAAGTTGCATCGTCGTCATGTCCTCGTGATGGTGCCACTGCATTCCCTCCTTTTTCAGATACTTTTTGACTTTGGTGACCGACCAAGCGCCGCCATCAGGTGCGAGGACGCGTTTCTGGTTCAATTGATCGGCGAGCCACCGATTGGCTGTCGCGAAATCACGATCGGCGCGGGTTCGTAAACCTGCCGTGGCATCAGTGTCGAGGGTGATCTTTGTGGTGCCCTTGACTCCGTGAACAGTTCGAATTTGCCCATCAAAGATCGGGTATCCGTTCTTGAACTGGACGTCAACGTGCGGCGGAACTGCTTCCCCCGGTTTCGTGACGGCTCGGCGCACTCTGAGATCAGTCGATCGCCAGACCCCATTCCCAGGCGTTGTGCCATGCCAACTTCCGTTTTCCCCTTCCTTGGGGAGCCGGCCGCTCAGCGTTTTTCGAACCGCACCAGCACGATTCCCAAAGACGGCATCGTAGCCCGCGCCGAACTGCGGATCGCTGCTCATCGTGGCTTTTGACTTGCTGACCAGCTTGCCAGACTCGGCGCGGGCGGGTTTCGGGATCGCGCAGCCGCCTTGCAACCCGTTGTGGGACCAGACGGAGGTTTCACCAGCGCGGCCGACGAAGTAGGTGTGAGAGTCCTCGACCTCCCAGTTAAACAGTTCGATGTACTCGAAGCGATACGGGGAAACGCTCGTAACGGGCGTTGGCACTCGATACTCGGTTTCGACCAATTCGCCGACCGCCAGCGATTCGGCTTCCACCCAACCGCCTCGGTCCACGGAGTAGAATCGGTGGCCCGGCGTTGTCTTCATGTAGCGGTCGCCAACGACCAAGTCCATGACTGGGTAGTGACCGCTGTACTTGACTGTTCCAATCACCCGTTTGGCTGAGTTACCGTAAGCATCCTTCGTTGTCGGCAGAGGTGGATGCTCTTCCGGCGGCTTCACACAGGTGACAGTCGCCACCATTCCGCCTTCGAGGAAGAACTCCATCCCCACTTCGACCTTGTCCGCTGTGACGACCAAGCCGTTGGTGAGCAGGAACTCTTGGTCCAAGTCAAAGCAGTAAGTGACCTCACCGATGCCAATGCCATCCGAGAAGGTGTAACCGACGCTCGCGCGGATCTTGGACTGAGAAGGGTCGGTTGGAGGATTTGGTTGCGTGTTCGCGCCGTCACCGAGCAATCCCGGTTTAGGTTTGCTCCAATCAAACCGCTTCAACCAACAACACTGCCGGTACTTCTTCCCACTGTTGCACGGGCATGGATCGTTCTTCCCAACGCGAAATGCCTCCACGACGCCTCTCCTGGCATGTGAAAGGTTATCTTGGTGCGTCCAGTCACATTGGTTCCGACCATCCTTGAAGTGATTCGGATCGTACAAAAGTGTTCAAACCGATACCAACAGAAAATCCCCACTCTACAACCAGGCGCCCGAGGGTGACCGTTTCGTGATCTTCAAATCCCCTCCGGCCATTGCTCTTCCGGTTCCCATCTCAGTAGTTCGCGGGTTTTCGTCAGGTCGTAGCGCAGCGTGTGTGTGAACCGGCTCGTCGCGTACACGATGGCGAACGGAGGGAGTTGAGCGACTTCCACACACGCGGCGAAGAATCTCCCCGCGTCTGCCGGGCTGAGGTACACATCCTGAGCCAGTTGGCTCGCCTGAATCTCCGCAACCTGGTTGGCGTCTCTCGGACACCAGCCGAGCCGAGCCGCCAGTACCGCGATGCCGTGTTGCCGCGAGTACACCTGACCGAGAGCTTCGAGGAAGACTTTCGTGCAGGCGTAGAGGTAGCGCGGGCGCGGGGACGTGTCGGGCGTGACGGGAAATCGGCCGTCGCGCAAGTGGCCATCGATCACCTGTCCCGTACTGGCGAGGATCACACGCGCGATCGCGCGCTTGCGAGCGACTTCCATCACCTGATACGGCCCGATTAAGTTGTTCGGCACAAGTTCGGTCAGGAAGTTATCGCCATCATCGGGCGGCGCTCGGCGTGGAAAGTTCGAGTCGTCGGCGGTCGCCGCGAGGTGGAGAATCGCGTTCACGCCGGCCGCGGCTTTCCAGAGTGCATCTCCCTCGGCCAAAGTTGCCACCACGCATTGTTGTGGAGGCAAGCCCGGCGTCGGGCGGATGTCGAAACCGGTGACGATGTGTCCGCGCGCAGCCAACTCCGAGACGGCCGCACGCCCCAACCGGCCCGCGGAACCTGTTACGAGGATGCGTTGTGGAGTATTCATGGGAGACGTTATAGCAAATGCCGAACGCCCACGCATTGCGCGGAGGCGTTCTCGGTTGAATGTGGAATTGCCAAAACCCGCGGCGGTCGGCTTGCTACTCGATCTTGATGGTGAGTTCCCTGGTCTCAGCGGTGATCGTGTATGTCAACCCGGACGTTTCCGGGTTCCGGTACTTGTCTGGAAGCGACACGGGAGGAGTCTTCGGCGTGCCCTCGGACTTGCTCTCCCCAGAGGACGACCCCGAACCCTGTGGCGCCTCCATCACCCCGACCTTCACATCGCCTGGGATCACGTCGGTGATGATGAAGGTTCCATCGGACTGGATCACCGCGGCCGAGTAAGCCCCGTCCGTACCAACGAACTGAAGGATCCCCGAGCGGACCGGTTGGCCCTTGTAGGAGATGGTGCCGTTGATTGTCACTTTCTTGACGGTCTTGGAACAACCGACGAGGGTGACAAGCGCGACGACCATCAGGACAAGAGCGCATCCGCGGAACTTGCGATAGAGGGGTATTGCCATGTTGCTGACTGTCTGAGAAGAGTGGATAAAAGCCCACTCCTTCTGGATGGAGTGGGCCGGAGAA
>JAKEEV010001421.1 GCA_022616395.1 Planctomycetia bacterium
ACGCTGTTCGATGGTCGCCAGCTTGCCGGTGTACTCCTTCTGAAGTCGTTCCACTTGAGTGAGATTGGCAGCCGCGGTGGATCGACTCGATGCGATCTGTCGAACCAGATCGAACTGGCGAGCCTGGTCATCGGTCAACTCGCGATCAAACGCAACGAGTTCCGCAACGATGGCCGAAAGCGCGGAACTCACTTCGTCCGCGTGTTGCTGCTCCGCGCCCAACCGTTCCTCGGCGGAGGAAGCTTCCGCGCTGGCGCGGGCGGCGTCCGCCTCGATTGCCTTCAAGCGGTAACCCAAATCCGCGCGCTGGCGACCGGTCTTGAGAATCTCCGCGTTCAACGCGGCAGAACTGGCACGCTCGTGCTTGATCGTTGACTCGAATCCCGCGATCTGTTGCCGGGCATCGGCCAGGCGCGATTCCTGATGACGCAGCGATTCCTCGGCGCGTGTCACCGCCCAGTCGAGTTCCTTCGCCTGCTGTTCAAGCCGCTCGGCTTCGGTTGTTGCACCGGAAACCTCACTCTTGAGAGCCGCGAGTGCTTCTTGCTCCACCAGAAGCGCGGAAGTGAGTTCGCGATATTCGCGCACCCCAAGCCCAACCCGAAGCTCTCTGAGCCTGTCGGAGTATTCCTTGTACTTCTGTGCTTTCGCGGCCTGCATGCGAAGCGTGCGGAGCTGGCTGTCGAGCGCGTCGAGCTTGTCCTTGGATCGCGTGAGATTGACTTCGACCGCAGTGAGCTTGCGAAGTGTTTCGGTCTTCCGCGCCTTGAATCGACTGATCCCGGCGGCTTCGTCGAAGATTTCGCGGCGGTCCTTCGTGGACGCTTGAAGCAATTCATCCACGCGGCCTTGAGCGATGATCGTGTAACCACCCGCGCCCGCGCCACTACCCAAGAACATCTCCTTGATGTCCTTCAACCGCGCCATCTGGCCGTTAATGAGGTATTCGCCGGTGCCGTCTCGATACACTCGGCGGGTGAGTTGCACTTCGTCCGCATCAAGGGCGAGCAGTCTGCGAGAGTTGTCGAACGCGACCGTCACTTCGGCCATTCCGAGACTTTTGCGCGAACTGGAGCCGTTGAAAATGACATCGGCCATCTCGCCGCCGCGCAGACTCTTGGCGGATTGCTCACCAAGAATCCAGCGCACGGCATCAACGACGTTGCTCTTGCCCGACCCGTTCGGCCCGACCACGCCCGTCACTCCCGGCGCGAAGTCGAACCGCGTCTTGTCGGCGAAGGACTTGAACCCGACGAGTTCCAGGCGCTTCAACATGGCAGGTCAGAGGACAGGGAACAGAGAACAGAGAACAGAGGACAGAAATCAGAGGACAGAAATCAGAGGACAGAAGTCAGAGGACAGAGAACAGAGGACAGCAGGGAACCAAACTGCTCTGGCTCTTCTGCTTTCTGTCCTCTGGCCTCTGTCTTCTGACCTCTGTTCTCTGACCTCTGTCTTCTACTGCCCGCCG
>JAKEEV010000275.1 GCA_022616395.1 Planctomycetia bacterium
ACCGCTCGCAGCTTGTTCCAGCCGGGCAAATCGTGTTCGTACTTCCCCTCGGTGTCGGCCAGGAACGTTTCCAGTCGGGCTTTCAGATCGTCGGCGTTGGCCTTGGGCAACAACGTCTGACATCGCAGGCGGATTTCGGGGTCCGGATCGCCGCTCACGCCATCGAGCAGCGCTGGGCGGGCCAGCCGACCCATCGCGGCCAGCTCGCGCTGGGCTTCTTCGCGCTCGGAATACTTTTCGCTTCCGAGTTGCTGAACCAACTCGCGTGCTTTCGATAACTCTTCCTGTGGAATAGTCAGCGACTTCGGATCGGGCGATGGCGGAGCCGCGAGTGTGGTGGCGACAATCCCCAGCACCACGGCTGATGCAATACAGTAACGCAGCATGTGCGTCCCCTCGGCAGCGAGAGAGGCAGGAGCCAAGAAGGTCGGCGAAACCGACCGCCACACGCCCAGGCATGAGACGGGCGTGAACGGCCCGACAGACTCAACATTATATCGGAGAAACGGCCACGAGTCGATTATCTCCCCAAAGTAGTCGGCATCCCATCCACTGGGTACCGTTCTTCAGAGTAGTCCTCACGCTCCGCGAGAGGTCGCCGCGAAGCGGCGAGATTACTCTTTCGCACAGCAGACAAAAAATGCCGCTCTTCGAGCGGCCCTCACGCGGAGCGTGAGGACTACTCTGAAGACCCGCCCAGATCCGGCTGCACGAGCCGTTCGGGAAACCCAGAGCGGGCCAGAATCACTTCGGCCGCGAGATACCCACTGCGCACAGCGCCTTCCATTGTGGCTGGCCAACCGGTCGCGGTCCAGTCGCCCGCAACGGCAAGATTGGCAAGCGGGGAAGCCTGGGAGGGCCGCCAGCGATCCACACCCGGCACCGCGCTGAACGTCGCGGCGTGTTCCATCACCACTTTTGCACGCAATAACCGAGCCGATGTCGTTGCGGGAAAGAGTCGGGCCAGTTCCATCACAATCTGCCTCTGAATCTCCTCGCGACCCAGACTCTTCAAGTCGCGTGCAGCGCTCACCACCACCTGAATGTAAAACTCGCTTGGAGCGACCTCTCCGCGATTGAATACCCACTGACCGAGGGAATCGATCAGCACAGCGTGAGGGAGCGCCATCACGGACCGGTCGAACCACAGATGAACGCTCGTTATGGAAGAGGGGGCGAGGTTCTTCACGTTGCCGAAGTACGGATCACGGGCGACCAACTCTTCGGGGAACAGTTCGGTGACACGGTCAAACGGCACCGCCAGCACATACCAGTCAGCGGCAAGCGTGGAACCATCTCGAAGAAGCAGATGGGAGACTTTCGGCTCGCCGACTTCCACGCGCTTCACGCCCGCGTTCTCTTTCACCTCCACTCCGTGCTTACTTAACCAGGCGCGGAGTTCGTCCCCGTAGAGTCGACCGAGAGGAACTGTCGGCACATGCACCACGAAGCCGTCGCGGTGACGCACGAAACCGTCGCGGAAGACCTTGCGGGCGTACTTGAAGCCCACACGGTCTACTGTTTCGTTGAGCGCGCTTGTTAGCACAACCCTCCAGAAGCGGTCAATGGTCCGGCGATTCTGGCGATGAGCCTGGAGCCATTCGAGCAGAGGAGGATCGTCATCGGGTTTGGCCCAGAGCATCGCGACCAGACCATAGAGCACGCGGAGCTTGTCTCCGGGCGTCAGATAGTGAGCGCCAAAGAGCGCGCGGCCGAGGTGCAGTGGAGCCGGCCACGGGTCGGCCTTGAACACACTCTTTCTGCGATCCGGTGTAATGAAATAGAGCTTTCGTTGAGGAGCGAGGAAGTGATCAATGCCCACCGTGCGCAAAAAGTGCGCGAGATTGGTGCAACAACCCATGCTCACATGCTGGCAAGCATCCACCATCTGCCCGGTCGTCGGATCAAGGAAGGAACTCGCTCGTCCGCCCAATCGCGCCCGCGATTCCAGCACCGTCACCGTAAACCCGCGACCCGCGAGAGCCACCGCCGCCGACAGTCCGGCCAACCCTCCTCCGATAACCAGAACAGAAGATTTTACCGCGGAGGACGCAGAGGACGCGGAGAGAGAATTGAGTTCCAAATTCATCTCCTCCGCGCCCTCTGCGTTCTCCGCGGTGAATCACACTACAACAATCCCCATTTCACCAGCCACCCCGAAGCGCAGGCGAGTATCTTGCACCACTTCGGCACGCGAACGCGCTGGCTGAACACATCGAAATCTCTGCGCTCGATCTCGTCAAGCAGTCGGCGATAGACACCGTGCATGACGCGAAAGATCGCGCGGCCGTCAGTCGAGAGCAGTTGAGCCAGCGGCGCGCTGAGCTGGTAGTAGTCGCGGGCGCGGGCAACTTGAAAGCGCATCAGGGCGCGGAAGGCATTCGCGAAAGCAGGATCGCGCCAGCTCTCGGGAGGACAACCAAAGCGGGTCACTTCTTCGGCTGGGAGGTAGACGCGATCACGAGCGAGGTCTTCGCCCAGATCACGCAAGATGTTTGTAAGCTGAAACGCAATCCCCGCGGCCTCGGCGAGCGGGTCGGTATCCGCGTCACGGACGCCGGGGCGAGTGCCCCACACACGCACACACGCCAACCCCACCGTGGATGCAACTCGATAACAGTACGAGTAGAGTTCGGAGAACGTGGAGATCCTCACCCGTCCGAGATCGGTTTCCATGCCGTCAATGGCGTCGAACAGGAACTGATGTGGGATCGCGTATCGCTGAATGGTGTCGATTAGCGCTGGGTGAATGGGATGCGAGAACTCGCCGGTCAGAGCTGCACGAAGTCCTGTTCTCCAGGCGTTGAGCTTGAGTTGTTTCTGTTCCCATTCGCCCTGTTCATCGGCCAGATCGTCCGTGACGCGCATGAAAGCATAGAGAGCGTCCATCGCTCGATGCTTGCGCGCTGGCAGCAGTCGAAAGGCGTGCGGAAAGGAACTGTTGGCGGATCGGGTGATTTCGCGACAGTGGGCCATTGAAGATTGCAGATTTGAGATTGCAGATTGAGAAGACAGCGAGAGCGACGCGGCTGGGTTGCTTCCCCGCTCACTTCCGTGTTGCTCAGTGCCTTCGAGTGTTGGCTTCAATCTGCAATCTCAAATCTGCAATCTGAAATTGTCATTGTCCCAAGTTGACGCGGACGCGCTGGCCGACTCGAAGCGGAGGCTTGCCGGGTGGGGCGTGGTCGCTCACCTCGACGACGACTTCGATCACGCGAGTGTCGTTGCCAAGCAGGTTCTCCCCACCAGTGCGCTTCCGGAGGAAACTGGTGCTGATGCGGGTCACGGTCCCGCTGTAGGTGAGCTTGTTGTCGGTGTGGTCGTAGATCGTGACGGTTTTGCCCTTGAGATCGCTTCCGACTCGGTGGGCGAAATCGGCCTCGACTTCCGCGCGCACAACACGCGGGCCAGCCGGGATGAGCCAGAGCGCGGGCGTGCGCGTGCCGATGCCGATCGTCGTTCCGGGGCTGATACTGACTTGCTCGATGGTGCCGGCGGTTTTGGCCTTCACGACGCATAAATCCACAGCGGCTTGTGCCTTCTCCAGTTCCTCCTCGGCTTGCTTCACCACCGCGTCCGCTTCCTTCACCTGAACCTGCGGGTCCATCGCCTCCAGCGCCTTGAGTTTCACCTCGGCCAGTTTCAACTCATTGACTGCGATCTGCCAGTCCACCCGCGCCCGATACAAGGTCGGATCGGTCCTCTTGCTCTCCTTCCAGTCGGCTTCGGGGATTTTCTCTGTCCGGTAAAACTTCTCCAGGTTCTTGTCGACGAGGTCGTAGTGGGTGGCGTTCAGATCGACCTTCGTCTTGGCGAACTCGACCTCCTTTTTCGCGGCTTCAATCTTGGTGTCGTGTTGCTTCGCCAGTTCCTTCGCCTGATTCACCTTCGTCTTGGCGACCTCGATGGCAGCCTTGGCACGAGCCACATCGGCCTTCAGAAGCCTGTCTTCAAACGCATAGAGTTCCTTGCCGGCTTGCACCTCATCCCCATCCTTGACAAACACTTCCTTGATGGTGCCCGATTGCAGCACCGGAGGCAGACCGTAATCGACCATCGGCGGATCGGTGTCCACCGTTCCCAGTACGACCGGTCCGCCCGTGGTGCGCAGCGCGTGTTCTTGCTTGGCGCTGGAGTCATCCGATCCGTTGGTCAGCGCGCGAGCGCCGAGCAAACTGCCGATGGCCAGCCCCAGCCCGATGATGAGCAGAACCGGACGAGACTTCCTGAGCCAGTTCATAGGATCTCCTCGGCGAAGTCCGGAAGTGGCCGTTTCTCCAAATGGCCATCGTCCAGGTGATAGTACACGTCCACAAATGGCAAGAGCCGGTGATCGTGCGAGACCACGAGCACCGACGCGTTGCGTTGATGGGCCGCGTCCTGAAGCAACTCCATTACTTTCTGCCCGTTCTCCCAGTCGAGAGCGCTGGTTGGCTCATCGGCAAACATGAAAGTG
>JAKEEV010000276.1 GCA_022616395.1 Planctomycetia bacterium
AGAACTTGCCCGATGTTCCTCACCTGCAAGGGCCTGATCGCGTGATGCTTGCAGAAACAGCCGTGGAGGAACTCGAAGCCGAACTGCTCGTGCTCGACGATGGCTTTCAGCATCGCAGGCTTCACCGCGACCTCGACATCGTGCTGATTGATGCGATGCAACCGCCGATGTGCGATTACCTGTTCCCGCGCGGCACGCTTCGCGAACCTGCTTCCGGACTTCACCGAGCAAGCGCGATTGTCCTCACGCGATGCGATCAGGTGGGGGTGGAAGAGGTGGAGGCGATTCGCTCCTGGCTCGCTCAGCGCTTCCCAGGGAAGCCAGTCGCGACGACCGAACACCGACCAGTGGAACTGGTCGGCTGCGAAGAGGCGAGAGCTTCCGTTGAATCGCTCGCGGGGAAACCCGTGGGCTGCTTTTGCGGAATCGGCAACCCAGGTGCGTTTCGGAGAACGCTGGAAGGACTTGGCACGATGGTGGTGAACTTCCGCGCGTTCCCGGACCACCATGCTTACACGCGCCAGGATGTGGAAGCGCTCACGCGCTGGGCGGAGACACTTCCACCAGATGCAGTGATCGCCACCACGCAGAAGGACTGGGTGAAACTGCGCCTTTCAGCGCTCGCGGGTCGCCCACTGTGGGCGGTGCGAATCGGATTGCGATTCCGAGATGGCGAAGAAGAGTTCCGCGCGGTTCTGGGGCGAGTTCTGTAGGGTGGTCCGCTCGCGGAGCGAGCGGTCTTAAAGACACCTCACGCGGAGCGTGAGGACTACACTGAAGAGTGACAACGGACTGTCACATGACTGACCTCATTGAACTTGTTCAGCAACTCGGTTCGCCCCGCGTGCTGGTGCTCGGCGACGTGATGCTCGACCGCTATGTGTGGGGCAACGCCGAACGCATCAGTCAGGAAGCGCCGGTCATTCTCCTGCACGCGGACAGGCGCGAGGAACGACTCGGCGGTGCGAGTAGCGTCTCCACGATGCTTCAGGCGCTCGGAGCACGAACCAGCGTGATTGGCATTGTCGGAGCGGATGGCGATGGCTTCCACACGAAGCGCATTCTCACTGATCTGGGGATTGATGCAGCAGGCGTGCTCACGGACTCCGAGCGCCCGACCACGGTGAAGGAACGCTACATCGGCCGCGCTCAGGCACTTCATCCGCAACAGATGATCCGCGTCGATTACGAAAGTCGCGCGCCGGTTTCTGAAGCCGTGGAAAGGCAACTCGCGGCTGTTCTCGCTTCCAAGATTCGCGAAGCGGACATTGTTCTGGTGAGCGATTACGACAAGGGAGTTTGCACGCCGGGCCTTCTGAAATCCGCGGTGGCTCTGGCAAAGGCGCGCGGAATTCGCGTGATCGCAGACCCGACGCGCGGGGGCGATTACAACAAGTATCGCGGATGTTCGAGCATGACGCCCAACCGCCTCGAAGCGGGACTCGCGACCAACCGCACAATTCGCACGCACTACGAAGCACTCGCCGCGGCCGCTCAACTGCGCGTCACGCTCGACCTCGAAGCGGGAATCGTCACGCTGGACAAGGACGGCATGGCCTTTGCGCACCGAGACGGGCGTTCGCGAATCTTCCCGACACGCCCGCGACAGGTGTACGACATCACCGGAGCGGGCGACATGGTAATGGCAACGCTCGGCCTTGCGCTTGCCGCGGGCGCGGATTACGACCCTGCGATTCGGCTGGCGAACGTCGCCGGTGGGCTGGAAGTGGAGAAGATCGGCGTTGCGACTGTCACGCGCGAGGAGATTCTCGCCGATCTTCTTCACGCTCCATTCCAGAGCGCGGAACGTGCCCCCCGAGCCGCGAAGGTGGTTGCCCTTCCCCAGTTACTCCTCGAACTCGAAACGCGCCGACGGAGCGGGCAGAAGATCGCGTTCACCAATGGCTGCTTCGATGTGCTACACGCCGGTCACGTTCAGTATCTCGCGGAAGCACGCCGGCAGGCCGATTACCTCGTCGTCGCGATCAATAGCGACGAAAGCGTGCGCCAACTGAAAGGGCCAACGCGACCGCTTAACCCGGTCGAAGCGCGGGCACTGGTGCTCGCCGGACTTCAGGATGTGGATTTCGTCACGATTTTCGCAGACACAACCCCGCTGGCGGTCATCGAAGCGATTCGGCCCGATGTGCTCGTGAAGGGAGCGGATTACCGGAAGCAAGAAATTGTCGGCGCACAGTTCGTGGAGAGTTATGGCGGGCGTGTGCATCTGGCCGAGTTGCGTGCTGGCTTCTCCACAACGAACTTGATTGAGCGAATGAAAGCGGCCTAACTCAGTAGGTGCCGCTTGCCGAGCGGCACGTCTTCAGAGTAGTCATCACGCTCCGCGTGATGCCGAGAGCGCAAGCGAGCGGAGAGAAAGTCCCGCCGCGAAGCGAGTGAAGAGAAATGCACATCACGCTCCGCGTGATGACTACTCTGAAGACGCCTCGGCAAGGCGGGACTACGAAAACCCATGAATCGCATCGCACTCTTCTTGCCGAACTGGATTGGCGACGTGGTGATGGCCACGCCGGCGATGCGAGCAGTGCGCGCGGCATTCCCGACAGCGGAACTCGTCGCGGTGTGCAAGCCGTATGTCTCGGATGTACTCGCCGGCGCACCGTGGTTCGCGCGGATGATTCTTTCCGACAAGCGCGGAACGCGAAGTCAGAGACTCTTCGCGGTCGCGCGTCGGTTGCGTGAATCACCAATCGACGCGGCCCTCCTCTTTCCCAATTCGTTCCGCGCGGCACTCCTGGCGCGGCTCGGTGGGTGTCAGCGAATCGTGGGCTTCTCGCGCTATTGTCGCGGATGGTTGCTCACGGATCGGCTTTACTCGAAGACCGATTCTCGCGGGCGATTCATCCCCTCGCCAGCCATCGACAATTACAACCGCCTCGCGGTCGCGCTCGGAACACGCGATCCGGGCTACGAGATGAAACTGTTCACCACACTTGGCGACGAAATCGCAGTGGATGAGGTGTGGGGGCGGTTCCGGCTGTATCGCTATTCGCGTGTCATTGCACTCAATCCCGGAGCTGCGTTCGGAGCCGCGAAGCACTGGCCGTGCGAGTATTTCACACAACTCGCGCGCTTGCTCACGCAACAACTCGGTTGCGGCGTGCTGGTGTTGTGCGGTCCAGGTGAACGCGACCTGGCCCGACGAATCGCGGACGAGAGCCGTAGCCCGCATGTCTTCTCGCTCGCTGACACCGCGTTGTCACTCGGATTGACCAAAGC
>JAKEEV010000277.1 GCA_022616395.1 Planctomycetia bacterium
CGTGATTCAGGATTCCGCGCAAGGATGCGAGGCACTCGCCGCGAGAATCATCGTGCGTGTCGTACTTGTGCTGGCGGTTGTGCTGACGGGGTGCGCTGTCGGTAGCTTCTTTGCACCGGCGAAGTCGTCCCAACCACAGCCAGCTCCGGCTCCCAAGCCGCTCACCAAAGCGCTTGCCGATCACCCGACACCTTACGGGATCGAACCGCTTGGCAAGAAGTCCGAGTTCGTGCATCTCCCCGCGACATCCTGCGCCGCGGCATCCTGTCACGGCGGTGGGCAAGTTGGCACAGTCGGCAGCGAGCACTCGACATGGGCACCCGAAGTGTCTCCGGAAGGCGGAGCACGCGATCCACACTCGAAGGCTTACAGCGTGCTGTTCAACGCGGAGTCCGTCCGGATGGCTCAAACACTCGACCCGAAAATCCCCGCGCACGAGAACCCGCTCTGCTTAAAGTGCCACGCGGTCGATGGCGCGAAGGACGCCGAGACGCAGAAGCAGATGAACACCGAGGGCGTCGGTTGCGGCGCGTGTCACGGTCGGGCCGATAAGTGGCTCACGGAGCATTACCTGCCGGAGTGGCAAACACTCACGCCGCGCCAGAAGTGGGACAAGTACGGCTTCGTGCCCGCGGAGAACATCGTCGCCCGCACGATGAACTGCGTGCGCTGTCACGTTGGCGATGCCGACCGCGAAGTGAATCACGATCTCATCGCCGCCGGTCACCCGCGATTGGCCTTTGAATCTGCCCGCTTCCACTACAACCCGCAGTATCGCAAGCACTGGACCGAGAAAGCGAAGCCTCTGGACTTTGAAGTACGGGCGTGGATCGTTGGTCAGGCCGCGACTCTTCGAGCCGCTGTCGTTGTCCTGAAGACGCGAGCGGAACTCGCGAAGGCGAACAAGGCTCCGTGGCCGGAATTCGCCGGCTACAGTTGTTATGCGTGTCACCAGACGGTCGGCGACAAGGACATCCGCAGTGGAGTCAGCATCACCAGACGCAAACTTGGCGTACCGGGGTGGGAATTGTGGTCGAATACGGCGGTTCGGGTGGCCGCGGACTATTGCAGCGATGCCTACTTCGGTTTAGGCTTGCCCGAGTTGAAGACACTGCGGTTGTTGCGGGCCACAATGGATTCATCAGTGTCTCCCAAACTTCAGGACGTGATCGACGACGCGGATGATGCGATCAAGGAACTCGATGCGTGGCTGCTGGCTCTCCAGGACGCGGGCGACAAGAACGGCCGAAGTGTCCCGGAATACACTCCACGCGACATCGTGCATGCTCTGGCGGGTAACGCGCTGGGGCACAACGACAAGAAAGAGACGAAGCTCGCGGACCACGACTGGGACGCGCTGGCGGCGAATTATCTCGGCTGTGCGGCGATGTATCACGCAACCGGCGGAGAGGCGGGCGGAAACACTTGGGGGAAGGAACTCAAAGCGATTCGTGCCAATCTCCGATTTCCATTGACGGGCAAGAAGGGCGAGTGGTTCGACAGCCCGGCTCTGTTTACGCGAGACAAGCTGAATCAGCTCACGAAAGACTTCATGGCGTTGCGCAAGGCGACGGAATCTTCTGGGGGGAAGCGATGACGGCAGCAACAGTACGAGTTCGACTGATCGCCGCCGCGTTCTTCGTAGCGGGTGGCGTCGTACTCTATTCGCTCGCGAGCTATTCCGCCGCGCCGGCACACGCAGCGCAACAGGATCCGCCAGCCCCAGTGTGCGAGTATCTGAAGGTTGGACCAGCTGAGAAGACCGCGGGCAAGATTAGCCCAGGGATCGCTCTCTGCGTCGAGTGCCACGGTGAGAACAAAGCGAAAACCTTTCGGGAGAAGTTTCAGTCAGAGAAATTCATCCTGCTCAACGAGGGCGAGACTTGGACCGACAAGGACGTCCACAGCATCGCAATGAAAGCGCTCAGTGAACCGCTGGGGCTTGAGATGGAAAAGTTGATGATCCAGTCCAAACTTCGTCCTGCCAGTTACAAGGTGGCCGAAGCCCCTGAGTGCCTCACTTGCCATTCCGCCGATTTGTCCCCAACGAAGAAACTCGCTGACAAAAAACTCGATGACTTTGCCACCTTTGCCGGGGGAGTGAACTGCACTGTCTGTCACGGGTTGCACAGGAACTGGCAGCTGGACCACGTCGAGGAGCCCAAACAGAAGGGTGATCCCCCACCGTGGCGCGCCAGGACTCCAGAATACAAGTACCTGCAAGGGATGAACGACCTGCGAAATCCAGTTGTGAAAGCCCAACTGTGTGTTTCCTGTCACGTTGGAAACGTAGCTGAGGGGAAAGTGGTCACTCACGACATGTACGCAGTCGGACACCCGCCGTTGCCTCCATTTGAACTCGCTTCGTTCATGGAAGGAGAACCAAAGCACTGGGCATACCCGACTGAACTTCCTTACTTCGCGGATCTCAAACCAGAGCAAATCTGGAAGTTATTCCACTTCCACCCCGCCAAGGAAGAGTCTTACCTGTCCCGGCACTACGCGGTTGGAGCCATCGCCACGCTGCAAGCGGAAGCGGATTTGTTGCTAGCCGAAGCCAAGCGTGCTGAGGACGCGAAGGACATTATGGATTACGCGCGCTTTGACTGCTACGCGTGTCACCACGACCTGAAATACCCAAGCGACCGCCAGAAACGCGGCTTTGCGGGTCCTCCTGGTCGGCCTCCACTTCGCGCTGCCTCTGGGATTCCAGCAGGTATAGTTGCCAAGCACGCGGAAGGAATCGAAGAGGGAGGTTTGAAGGAAAAGGCAGCTGGGTTCGCCGCGAAGTGGTCGGCTCTCCAGGACGCAGCCACGGCCAAAGTATTCGGCGACCCCAAGAAAGTTCAAGCCGCTGCAACAGAGATGCGGAAGTGGTGTGACGACTTCCTGAAAGTCCAGTGTGAATTTGAGAAGCCTCTTTACACCCCCAAGCAGGCACTTCGTCTGCACGACATGCTCGCAAAGGCCGCTGTCGATCCGAAAGTGCTGGGTGATCCCGAAGCAGCGATGTGTCTCACCTGGGGATACCTCACCCTCGGCTATGATGGGAAACTCAACTTCCCAGCGGAGAAGATGAAGGCGCTTGAGGAGGTGTTCTCTCGGAATGTGCGCGTCGCCCCATTCTCGATCAAGGTCGCGGATAAGATGGAACCCATCCCTGTCCGATACATTCCGCGAATGAAGCAACTCAACGCCTTTGAATCCAAGAAATTTGTGAATGCCTTCGAGGGTATCATCCAGCCAAAGTAACCAATCCCAACAACACGAGGAGCGCGGTCAAAGGTGGCCGCGCTCCTCGCTTTTCGTCGGATCACTTCACGCGTCGGCGGCGTTTCTTCGGGCCGTTGTTGTTCCTGTGGTAAAGGGTCTTGTCGTCGGGGTTGTCCGTGACCCAGTACGGCAGATCCTTGTGCAGGAACAGCTTCCGCTGCTCGTCTCCGGTAAGAGGACGAGCACCCACGCGGCCGAACACACCAATCTGGTTACCGCACTCATCCACCGCGCGGTCGCGGTCCAGAGCACGACCCACCGAGATAATGTGTCCGCCGTGCGGCAAGCGGTACGTTGCTACCAGGCGCGGAGCTGGCCGCGGGCTGAAGCCCTCGAAGCCTGGCGTCTCCGGCGAGAAGAGTTGCACGATCCGCATCCCGTTCTTGCCGTCCGCGACATAAGCAAAGAGGCTGTTGTAAGTGATGCCGAGCTTGATGTCGTGTACGTCACACATGTGACCTTGCGCGTTGTACACCTGATCGACCTTCGGTTCCTCCGCGTTGGTGATGTCCAGGATCACCATGCCGTGTTTACCCGCCGCGACGTAGCCGTATGTGCGCGCCAGATAGATCATATGAGCTTCGGGCACTCGGATGAGCGATTTCGGCACTGGCTTGGCCAAGTTGGTGATGTCCAGAACCTTCACCCCCTCTTCGTCGCACACATAGGCGTAACGGAACTGAGTCGCCACCATCTTCGGATGCTTGATGAACTTCTCACCGATCACCGAAGTCACCTGTGGGTTCTTCGGGTCGTTGATGTCAATCACAACCAGGCCAGCATCACACGACACATACGCATAGGTCCCCACAATCGTGACGTGCTTCGCATCGTAGAGCAACCCGTCGGGGTTGAAGGTCACTTCGCGCTTCAGGAAGTTGTTAATCGGGTTGCCGTCGAGAGAGCGCATGCCCGGAGTGAGGATTAACCCCTCGTACTTGTCGCAGACGTAGAGGTAAGCCAACAGCGGGTGAATCGGCTGTTCCTTGTTCCCCGGTATGCGCGTGCGAGTGGTGTCTACCTGTGGCGTGCAGGGAGCCGCGATGTAGGTCGCGTACTTCGTCGGCAAGTAGAACTTCTGGCCGATGGGCGAAACCGGAGCGGTTGTGATGCGCTCCGCGAATGCCTTGTCGTCGATGAACGCGATGTCGAAGAGGCGAATGCCTGCGTCACCGCACGCGGCATAGAGGAACTCGCCTCGCGGTTGCACCATCAACACCTCGGACTTCTTGAACGGCTTCTTGACCCCGGTTGCGATGTCTCGGCCGGGGTGTTCATGCGCGTTGCAGATCAGTCCGCCCTTCGCAGCATGTTTGGCGTAATTGTCCGGATACGCGAAGCGATGCAGGTCGCTCCCGAAGACCGCTTGCGGTTCGGTCGCCTCGGTCACTTGCACTCCGAACAAGCCCTCCTCGCCCGCAGCGACCCACGTCCACTTGCCCATGAAGTTCATGAAGCCCGTGCCGTGCATCAGCAACTGAGCCATGATCGCGTTGTTGTCGTTGGCCTTCGAGAGGTGGCAGTCGGTACACTGCTTCGTCTCGCGTGCGCCTCGCCCGCGAACCGTGTGAGGAACGTTCGAGCTGAACGCGATCCCGCTGAAGCCTTCCGACGAAATCGTTGGCTGCTGCACATAGATCGACTCGCGGTTGCCGTTGTACGAACCCACGTGAATCGCGCAACTTGACCGCACCGGGCCGATCTTGTTGCCGGTCACGTCACCATCGCGACCGATCATGTACGTGCAATCGCGCAGAGTCTGGAAGTTGTACGCCGTGTAGTTGCGCTGGACCGCACCATCCGCGTGCAACTGCGGCATCTTCAAGTTGGCCTTCTGAGGCAAGTGACAGCCGTAGCAACTTGGATTCCACGACGTGTGGCACGCCATACAGCTCATGTTGTCGTTGGTGTGAGCGCACTTCTTCGGATCAGACGGGACATCGCCCCACACCATCCTGTCCTTACCCGGATTGGCCGGGTCCGGCTCGTAGCGCACGGTCTTGGCCAGCGTGCCCTTTGCGTTATACCGCGGGTGGTCCTTATTGATCGTGTCCTTCACCTGCACCAACTCCCACTGAAGCCCCTTCTCGACACACGAATTCTGGAAGTAGCGCTTCGTGCCATCTGGCAGATCGCGCACTTCAAAACGCGGAGTGCCAAACGGTGTCTTGAGCGCGAGCAAGTTGCGTCCCTTGCCGTCGGGCGCGGAGGTGTAGCTCGCCGGGCCGGAAGTTTTCAGATTCGCGTAATTGGTGACGGTTCCGTGGCAATCGACGCACAGAATCTCGGTCGCCGCGCGGACTTCCATGTGCAATCGGCCGCTCCCATGCACGTCCTGGGAGAAGTGGCAATCGATACAGTGCATGCCCTTCTCCATGTGAATGTCCATCAGGTGAACGGGCTGCCCGTTGCGGCAAGAGTCGTTGAGCTTGGTCTCCGCGTCTCGTGCCTGCTTCGGCCCGGTGACCGGATCGGGGTAGCGGATGTCCTGGTGGAACTTCTTGGCCTTCATTGGCCAGTCCACCGCGGTCTTGAGTTTCTCCGCCGTCGGTGGGCCAACGAAGGCCCCCTTGTGGTCGATGTAGTTCCCCTTGCGGTCCTTCTTGAAGACCGCGCGGAACGCCCAGCCGTGGCTGTGGAAATCGGCAAAGTGAATCTTCGAGAGATGCGGGTTGAGTTGACTCAACTCCGCGACAAATTCCGGGTCCGAGAGATTCCCGCGAGCCGCCGACTCGTTCGGGTTACGCAGCATCGAGCGGATCAACTCTTCCGCCGTTGGGTTCTTCTGCTTCGCGGGGTACATGAAGCGCGCTTCGGTCTCCTCGTCGTACCACATATAGCCGAGGTAGCTATTCATCACGCTGGTGCCGGGGTGAACGTGGCACACCATGCACTGACTGGTGGGAATCGAGTTGGTGAATTTGTGGTCGATCGGGTGACCGCTTTCGTTCTTGGGAATGGTCGGATCGGCGTTGGCGCTGAGTCCGCGATTGCCGTGCTTGGCGTATTGCGCGGAGTGAATCGGTGAGCGGTCGTTGGCGTAGACAACGTGACAGGCGGTGCAACCGCTATTGCGGTAGTCGCCTGGGTTGTCGTTGGTGCCCATGAAGGAGAGTGTCGGGTCGAACAGCCGCGTCTTGGTCGCGCTGACGAGCACCGGGTCGGTGCGGTTCATCGTTCCGAGTCCGCGAATACTCAGTCGCGTGCGCGGGCGGCCGGGTTCTTCGAGCCGTTCGGGAATGCCGATTTCGGGGAAGAATCGTCCGCCTGGCTCAAAGATGCGGAACACGTTCCCCGGTTGAGTGATTTCAAAGCGCGGAAGTGGATCGAGCTGCGCGATGACGCCCTTCTTCTGTTCTTCCGGGGTGGGCGGCGGGAATGTCTTGAGCCGCAACGGCGCGCCGTTCATGCCGTAAGCTTCTCCGATTACCGCTTGCTTGACCGGCAGCATGCCGTTGTTGTAAGCCGCGGCTCCGATGAGCATGCAGCCGGTGTTCATGATCTGCTTGCGGTTGGTCTGCACTTCCTTCGGGTGACACCCCGCGGTGCCGCAACTGATGTGATTGATGCGCAAGTCGCCAGGGTTCACAAAGCGGATGTACGCGGGCGATTCGTTGTTCAAGAGTGTGTAACTGCGCACCGGGTTGGCCGATGTGGGCCAGAACTGCGGCATTTTCGGGTGAACGTGTGCTTTTTCTTTGGTCGCGGCGGTTGCATCTCCTCCGTGACAGTCCGTACATCCGAGGCGCAGAGTGGGCTTATCGTGAGGATCGCCGACATTCTGGTGACAGCCGATGCAGCCGAGCGACTTGGTGAATGCCTGATCCGCGGTCTGCTTCATGAGTTCAACGCCAGCCATCTCCGGCGGCATCGGGAACGGATCGGCCGGATCATTGGACCAGTCGGGGTTGCGCAGCTCGCGTGTGCCGGCTCCGTGAGGTAGAAGCTGTGCGATGGGGCTTTTCACGATCGGTTTGGGAACCGTGGGTTGCGCGGAAGCAACCACCGCGCAGATGGTCAGCGCGCAGAACAGTGGAAGGAAGAGAACGAACGCCCGGATGGTGGCCTTGGCGCGTGGGCGAACCTGACGAACTGCAACCGGTGAATCAACCGCGTCCATGCGGCACCCTCCCCCAAGATTCCGTCGGTGACTCATGGCGCTGGGCGCAATGCGAGCGTCCGCGCAGAGACCGGCGGCTATATCGTTGATCGTCCAGAGGTCAACGCGACTTCGGAGATTTCGTGTTGCGTGGAGGCGGGGTTTTCTGCGCTTCGGGAGTTGGCGGGGACTGGAGTGATTGCGTTGGGATCGGTTGATTCCATTCGCGCCGGATCATGTAAGCCCGGAACTCTCCGTAGAGTAGCGGAATCAGGATGACCGCGGCCAGTGCGATGATGAGCTGCCGGCGATTTCGTCGGCGCTCGATGGCGGCCTTCGCGGCTTCTTTCACGGCTCGGCGAGCAGACCGCTCAGCGCGTGCTTCGGCTTCCAGTTTGGCCGCTCGTTCGGCCTCGGCTCGGTGGCGGACATGTTCCGCGGTCGCCAGCGACGCCAGCCGCGCTGTTTCCGCCATCTTCAGCCGGTCTTCCAGCTTGAGACGGTAGACCTCGATCAGCGCGGCCACAGCGCCGGCATCGGGCGGTCGGTCGGCTGGGTTTGGGGCCAGACAACGCTTGCACAGATCGATCAGTTCGGCATCCGCGTCCGCGCGGTCGAGCCGCTCGATTGTTTCGCGCAAATCCGCGGTGCCCGCTCGACGCACGACCTCCATCACACTGGCCCCGACGTACGGCGGCTGCCCCGTGAGAATGACGCAGAGGAGTCCTCCCAGCGCGAAGACATCGGCTCGGGCATCCACCTTGTTCCACTCTCCCAGAGCTTGCTCTTTTGGCATGTACGCTGGCGTTCCCAGTGCTTCACCTGCTTGCGAGAGTTCCGTGTTGTCTCTCTTCAGAGCGCTGGTTTCCATTCCCCAGAATGTTTCCGTCTCCACAAACGACTGGTTCACCTCCTCGTCTGGAGCGCGCGAACCGATGACGCGGGCCAGTCCCCAGTCCATGACCTGCACTTCGCCGAATGCACCCACCATGATGTTCGCGGGCTTCAAGTCGCGATGAATCACGTTCTGCGAATGGGCGAAGCCGACCGCCTGGCAAACTTGCTCGAAGATCTGGAGTAAGCCCGGAGTGTGTGGGGCGGTGATTTCCAGATCGGACTCCCGGTCGGAAGATTGGCGACTGCGCCCCGAGAGGATCGCGGAGAGTGTGCGGCCCTTGATAAGCTTCATCGTGAGGAACGGCCGCCCATCGGGGAGAGTGCCCAGCGCGTGGACCGGGGGAATGCCGGGGTGAGGAAGTCTGGCGGTGATTCGTGCTTCGGAAACAAACCGCCGAACGGCCACGGGGTTGATCCCGGTTCCCGGCAACAGTGTTTTGATCGCGACTTCTCGATTGAGCACCACATCGCGACCCGCCAGCACCACACCCATTCCGCCGCGCGCGATTTCCCCTTTCACCACGTAGCCCGGAACGCTCGGTGTGCTCGCACCCAGAGCCGGCGCGTTCGGATTGGGAACTCGCCCGCTGCGCTGCGCATTGGCGGTGCGAACGGCTCCGCTGGCCGGCACACGGCCGGAACCGATTGCTCTGGGTGCCGCGCTCGTCACATCCTGAGTTTCTTCGGGAGCGGGCGCGGGGGAAGTTTGGCCACCGCGCTTGATGGTCAGGTCCGCCGAGTTGGTGATGTGCGAAGCCATCTGTCACGTCCGTGAATTGTTAGGCGCGGTTGGCGCGAGCAAATCCGCGACAGCGGCGTTCGCTCCGAGATGAATTGGCCTTTCACCACGAATTTGCGAGTCGGCGTTCCACCGATTGGCGTGTGAGACGGGCAGGGCAACCGTTCGGGCCGCGAGTCCCTTCTTGGGTGTTCGCGAGGCGAAAAGTCAGCCGACACGCGCTCCTGGAGGTGGAAGCCGAACTACTCTGGCACATGGGGCGCGGAAGTTCCAGCAAAGTCGGGACAACGAGCAGGGATTCCCCATGACCGCACATGAAGTAAGATGACGTTTATGACCGGGCGGGACAAACTGGACCTTGTTCGCCCGCGCGCGGAGCGAGAACAATCCCCCTGAGCAAAATTCGCTCAGGGATTGGGGAGCGGCAGACGATGGCCGAGCTTGAAGCGATCACTGACATTCAGGCGGACCCGAAAAAATCGAGTGTGCTCCCTCGGCAGTATGGCCGACGGTTCCCACTCGTCGCGGGCAAGCCACTCTCACTTGGCCGCGACGAAGGACGGATGGACTTCGCCATTCCCGAAGACGATCAAATCTCCCGCTATCAGGCGATCCTCACCTGGGATTCAGCCAAGGAGCGGCTCACGGTTCAAACTCGCCCCGCGACTCCGCCCAATCACCCGAATCCCCCGGCCAACCAAACTCTGCTGTTCGACACCAAGCAGAACAAACTCGTTGAAGTGCCCGGTGGTCGGTGTGTGATCGCGCCCGGAGAATCGTTCTGGATCGGCCAGACGCGTTTCACTCTGCACAGCGATGGCGAAGCCGAACCCGATTGCCCCGTCGACGCGACCATCGCCCCGCGACAGGAAGAGAAGACCCGCGCGCAACTCGAAGAGATTCCATTCGCCAACCCGGCCGCGGCCCTTCGGGCTATGGAACAACTCCCAAGCACGATTCGATCCGTCACCACCGAGCAGGGGCTATTTCGCCAGATGCTCAAAGTGGTGATGGACGCGATGCCGCGCGCGGATGCGGCCGGGATCGTGCGGATTCCATCGGATGCCGCGCCCAACGACATGAAGCTCGCGCTTCTGGAATCGAATGTCCGCCCGACCGCATTTGCGGGACAGAACGGTTTCGCTCCATCGCGCAGGCTCGCTCATCGCGCGATCGTCGAACGTCGGCGAAGCTGCTTGCACTGCTGGTCGCCCGATACGATGGGCAATTCGGCAACCGAGATGACGTTGGCCGACACGCACGTTCATGGAGTGACTCCGTGGGCGGTCTGCACTCCGTTTCAGGATGGCTCGAAGTACGCGCTTTACGTTGCGGGCCGTGCGAGCGGGCAGTGGAACATGCTCGACAAGGCTGCTCAGGACAAGATCGTCACCGACCTCACGCAATATCAGAAGATCGCCGAACTCCTGGTGGGTCTGATCGAAACGACTCTGCGCATGGCTCGTCTTTCGCGTCAGAACGCAATCATTCGCCGGGCGTGGCCGCAAGGCATTTGGAAGCACCTCGACGACCCCGACCGGCTGGAAATACTGCTCAAACCAGCCGAGAAGGAAATCACCACTCTGTTTTGCGACTTGCGAAACTACTCGCTGTTCGCCTCTCAACACGCGACTCAGCTCCTGCAAGCTCAGCGGGAAGTTTCAGTAGCTCTGAACACGATGTCCTCGGCGATCACGGATCGCGAGGGCGTGGTGGCGGGCTTTCGCGGGGACGCGGTGCTTGGGTTCTGGGGCTGGCCCGATCCACACGTTCGACAAGTGGAAATGGCCGCGCGCGCGGCTCTTGCGATTCAGGGCCGACTCACCGACTGGTCGCAAGCGGGTCGGTGTGGGTTGGGCTTAACTCACGGAGTGGCGGTCGCGGGTCGATTGGGTGCTCACGACCTGGCGGTGGTCGATCTCTACGGCCCGGTGGTGAATCTGGCGTTTCGTCTGGAAGCGATGACGAAGGCGTTTGAAGTGCCGATCATCGTGAGCGAGGAGGTAGCCGACCGCATCGCGCTTGCGGACCCGGATGGACGCGAACTGCGCACGCGTCAGTTAGGTTTTGTGCGAGCGAAGGGCTTTCCAGAACCTCTGTGGGCGTTTGAACTCTACTCGGCTCAGAGCGCGACGTTAAGCGACTGGCTGCGTCAGGACTGGACTCACGCGGTGGATCTGTTCACGAAGGGTGAATGGGCGGAAGCCTACGAGATGTTCTCTCAGCAGTTCCCGGATGATCCACCAGCGAGGTGCCTGATGCGTGTGATGGACTCAACCAACCGCACTCCTCCTTCGGCTCCCAAGTGGGACGGCTCCTTCGTCCCCCCGCCACCGGACGGAAGTTGAGAGTTGATCGGCGTAATCAACCGGGAGTCGGCAGTTAGGAAGCAACCATACCGAATTGCATTGAATCGTTATCACAC
>JAKEEV010001422.1 GCA_022616395.1 Planctomycetia bacterium
AATCTGGCTCTTCTCGCTTATCCTCCCAACGACGCCAACCCCAACTCCACTAACAGTATAAATCCTTCACGGCGTTGCCCTCCGGGGCGCAGAGAAAGTCACATCACGCGGAGCGTGATGACTACTCTGAAAGCGGTCTTCAGAGTAGTCATCACGCTCCGCGTGATGCCGACGCGAAGCGGCGGGTCGAAATACACATCACGCGGAGCGTGATGACTACTATGTTTCACTTCCCCTCTTTCGCCCACTGCTTCATCAGCGCGATGTTCTTCTTCAGCGTCTCGTGGGCTGGCGTTCCGACCTTGCCGCCAAGATAAACCGCCATGTCCGAATCGTACATCTTCTCGGGTTCCGGCTTGCGGCCGAGGTCGTTGGTCTTTTCTTCCCAGTCGGTCAACTTCTTCTGCATCGCGGCGAGCGTCGGCTTGTGCGCGGGGTCGTTCGCGAGGTTCTTCACTTCAAACGGGTCGGCCGTCAGGTCGTAGAGTTCTTCCTTCGGCCGCTTCTCGCTGAAGAGCAGTTTCGTTTGAAGTTCATTGAGCTTGCCCGCGGCGTGCAGTTCGCGGAGCTTCTGCACGATGACTTTCGAGTCCTTGTACCGGTTCGGTTGAAGGTGCGGGCGGTTCGGCAGGTAGTTGCGGATGTACTTGAACTTCTCGGTTCGCACACTGCGGATGTGCTCCACCGTTTCGTCGCAGCGGTCGCGTGCCGCGAAGACCGCGTCGCGTTTCGCGTAATCCTTCGCGAAGATATTCCGCCCCTGCATCCACTTCGGAATCTCGATTCCCGCGAGCGCAAGCGAAGTGGCCGCGAGGTCGATGTGTTCCACCATGTCGTCGCGAACCGCGCCCTTCGCGATGCCCGGCCCGCGAACGACCAGCGGCACGTGAATCCCCTCGTCGTAGAGGAACTGCTTTCCGCGAGCGTGACTGATGCCGTGGTCAGTCATGAAGAAGACGAACGTGTTGTCGAGCAACTTCTCCTTCTCCAACCGCGCGATCACGTCGCCGACTTCCTTGTCGGTGTATCGGCAGCAGTCGAGGTATCGCGCCCAGTCTTCGAGCAGCACCGGATCGCGCGGATAGTACGGAGGCAGTTTCACGTCTTCGGGCTGTGTGACTGAACCGAGTTCGCGCTTCACGCGTTCTGTCCACGCCGGGGCCAAGCCTCCTCCGCGATACTTCCCCCCGTGCAACTGAACCTGCATGAAGAACGGCTGGCCCTCCTTGCGGCCGGACCAGTCGTTGCCGTCATACATCGAGCGGTCCCACTCGAAGTTGTAATCGGTCTTGCCGAGGTTCTTCCCTTTCACGTTGAAGCCGCCGATGCAGGTGTAGTAACCGGCCTTCTTGAAGAACACCGGCACCGCCGCCGGGCCGTTGAGATGGATCTTCTCGACTCCGCGACCGCTTCGATGGTGGTGCGCGCCGAGGGTGGTCTGATAGCAACCGGTGATGAGCGCGGATCGACACGGCGAACAGACCGGCGCCGTGACGAACGCCCGGCTGAACCGCGTGCCGTCTTTGGCCATCTGATCGACGTGCGGAGTCTGAATTGTCTTCTCGCCGTAGCAGGAGAAGTTCGCGGACATGTCGTCCACGATGATCCAGACGATGTTCGGCCGCTTCGCTGGCTCCGCAGCGGTTGCGGAACCACTCAGGAGCGCGACGAGAGTTGTCGCGAGGAACGCATAGCGGCTCATTTCTTGTCCTTCTTCTTGGGTGTGGCTTTCGGATCGTAGTCGGGGTTCTTTTCGGTCGGTATCGGGGCCTTCGTGGAGTCGTGCCACTTCAGCAGGTCGTCGAGCAGTTCGTCGCGCTTCTGGGTGTTGGTGTTCGAG
>JAKEEV010000278.1 GCA_022616395.1 Planctomycetia bacterium
AAGGTTCGGAAGTGGTGTCGCGTGCCCGCGAACCGGCTGAGTGTCATTCGCAATAGCGCCCGGCTCGCCGCATTCGAGCACGCGGACCCAACCGCACGCGAGCGGTTGCTCGGCTTCTTTCCGAGTGACAGCGCGGTGTCACAGGTCGTACTCGCTGCCGGTCGATTAAGTCCAGAAAAGGGTTTCGGTGTGCTGGTTGAAGCTGCACATGCGATTTGCCGCGAGAATCCCTTCGCGGGCGTTGTGATCTTCGGCGAAGGCCAACTGCGCTGCGAACTGGAAGCCCGCGTCGTGTCACTTGGGTTACGTGGGCGTGTGGTGCTTCCGGGATTCCGCACCGATCTCGATTCGCTCATCAGCGGCGCGGATGTTGTCGTGCTCCCATCGTACACGGAAGGACTGCCGAATGTGGCGCTCGAAGCAAGCGCGGCCGGTGTGCCTGTTGTCGCCACCTCGGTTGGAGGAACGCCCGAAGTGATCGCGGATGGCACAACGGGTATTCTTGTGCCACCGGGACAACCTTCAGCCATCGCCGAGAAGGTCAACGAACTGCTTCGCGATGCGCCGTTGCGAACGCGATTCGGAACCGCTGGTCAAAAGCGAATGCGCGAGCTGTTCACGTTCGATGCCCAGGCGAAAGCGTATTTAAGATTGCTTCACTCCTTGAGTTCTACACCCACGAAAGTTGCTGCTTGTCCTTCTAATGCCCTCGCCCCGTTGGGGAGAGGGTGGCCGAAGGCCGGGTGAGGGGAAATTATGTCCGCGTTGCTCGCTCCCAAGCTCACGTTTCCGACTGCCGCGCCCGCGGCCAATCCGGTTCGCGTGTGCTTCATGATTGATCGGCTGAGTCGAGCCGGGACCGAGTCGCAATTACTCGCACTCATTCGTGAACTGGATCGCGCGCAAGTTCGGCCATCGCTCGTGTTGCTCGATGGCGAAGACGATCTGTCGCGTGCGCTCGAACCGGTCGATTGCCCGATCATCCGCCTCGGAGTGAGGAAACTCCTGAGCTTGAGTGCCGCGAAGGCAGCGCGTCGGCTTCGCGCGTTCTGGCGCGAGCACAAGCCCGATGTGCTTCAGGTGTACTTCACCGATTCCGCGTACTTCGGTGCTCCGCTTGCGAAGTTATCTGGCGTGAAGAAAGTGCTTCGCGTGAGAAACAACCTCGGCTACTGGCTCACTCGGCGTCATCGCGTAATGGGACAGCTCGTTCGGCCATTCGTGGACGCGACGCTAACGAACACGGAAGCCGGCAAGCAATCGCTCGTCGCAACCGACGGGCTACGACCCGAGCGCGTGATGGTGCTTGAGAACGGCGTCGATACCGCGCGCTTCAAACGATTCATGTTGCCGGATACATCGAAGCCATTGGTTCGCGTTGGCTGCGTCGCGAACTTGCGCCCGGTGAAGAACATCGACGGTCTGATGCGGGTCGCGAAGGTCGCGCTGGAGAAGTTCCCGCAACTGGTGTTTGAAGTGATCGGAGATGGCGAACAGCGCGAGGAACTCGAACAGCTTCATTCGGAACTCGGACTCGGCGACCGATTCGTGCTTCTCGGCTCCGTTTCCGATGTGCCGAACTTTCTGCGAAGCGTGGATGTCGCGATTCTACCTTCTCATTCCGAAGGGATGTCGAACGCGCTTCTGGAGTACATGGCTGCGGGGCGCGCGGTGATCGCAACCGATGTCGGCGCGAACGCGCGGCTTCTCGATTCAGGGAAGTGCGGGTTAGTCGTTCCGCCGGGCGATTGCGACGCGCTCGTGAACGCTCTCGGCGACCTTTTGGCGAACCCGCTTCGAGCCGCGGGCTACGGTGCAGCAGCGCGGCGGCGCGTGGAAGCCGAATTCAGCCGAGATGCAATGCGCAAGCGCTTCGAGGCGTTCTACCGCACACTCGTGAACCGGTAACAGACTGATTACTTCGGCTTCCACTCGGCGGCGCTTCCGATGTTGCGGATCAGCTCCCGCGAGTTCTTCCCGTCCGCGTCGCTGACGATGAGGGTTGCAGTCTGATTCTCGCGAAAGTAAACGTAGTCGTTTTTAAAGCGGCCGTAGCTGAGCGACTTTCCGTCTGGCGACCACCGGGCGTGAGCGTGTCCGGTTTTGGTGGTCAGAATCTTGTAGTCGGTCCCGTCGTCGCGCACGGTCGCAACCTGAACCATCTTGGTCGTCGTATCCCACTCCGCGAACACGAGCGTTTTCCCATCCGGAGACCACTGCGGGATTGTGACGACGAGCGGCGCTGGGTAGGTGAACAGATCACGAACTTTCTTTCCGTCGGCATCGATGGTGTAGATGCGGAAGCCCTTGTAGCGGAGTGAAATGAAGGCGAGTTGCTTGCCGTCCGGATGCCACACGGTGAGCCTGCCGCCTTCTTCGTCGGTCAAAGCTTGTGTCCCCGTTCCGTCCGCGTTCATCACATACACCCGCCACCCCTCTTTGGACCAGTAGGAGTAAGCGAGTTTCTTGCCATCCGGTGACCACGCCGGCTCCTGAGACGCGATACAAATACTGATGGCGCCCATGGAGTACCTCGAAAAGCAGTTACTTCGGTTTCCATTCGGCCGCGGGCAGACCGACGTTGGTAATCAACTCCTTCGTGTTCTCGCCATCGGCGTCAGTGACAAAGAGAGCTGCGGCCTTGCCCTTCGCGAACCGCGTGTAGCTGATGGACTTCCCATCCGGCGACCAGCGCGTGTAGGAGTGCAGATGCGATGAGGTGATGAACTTCGATCCGGTGCCGTCAGAGTTCATCACCGCGACCTGAAGCACGTTATCCACCAGATCACCGTAAGAAATCTTGCTCCCATCTGGCGACCACTGCGGGTACACGTTGCCGTAAGCGTTTGTGGTTTTCGTCAGTTGCTTCTGGTTCTTGCCATCCGCGTTGATCGTGAACACCTTCCACCCTTGCGGCTGGCCGATGATCGCGGTGAAGGCGAGTTGCCTGCCGTCAGGCGACCAGGCCGCGTCGAGTCCGCCGTTGACGTCGTTGAGCTTTTTCTTCTCGGTGCCATCGGCGTTCATTGTGTAAGTGGAATATCGCCCGGCGTAAGACGAATACGACAGCTTCTTGCCGTCAGGCGACCACGCGGGTTGTCGGTTTGCTGTTGGTGTGTTGGTGAGTTGCTTGATCTTCCCGGTCGCCACTTCCACCGTGTGAATCTGGTCCGCACCGGCTTTCGGACTGACGAACGCGATCAGTTTCCCGTCGCGCGACCAGCGCAAGTTGGCGCACCCTCCGCTTTTCTTCGTGAGTTGTTCTGGCTCGGTGCCGTCGGCGTTCATCAGCCAGATGTCCGGCGCTCCCTCGCGATTCGACACGAACGCAATCCGCTTTCCGTCGGGCGACCAGATGGGGTCAGTATCCGCGGACTTGTGCTTGGTCAGATTCTTCGCTTCGGCCGTACTCGCCTGAACGAGATACACTTCCCAGTTGCCGTCCTTGTTGCTGGAGACAACCAAGACACGCGGAAGACCGGCCTTCGGTGCCGGAGCCGCCGTGGTTAAGTTGGTGGAAGTGGCAAACAGTCCCGCACACAGCATCGCGAAGAGGAGAACTGGCCGCATGACGTGATCTCCTGAGCTACAAGACGTGAACAGCCAGCCTGCGCACAATTTGAGCGCGGACCGGCATCTGATAATACGCGAAAGACAAAGAAAAGCGGCAACGAATTCATTATCCGCGCGATTCAGCGGCTTCGCGCAGCTTGCGGAAAACTTTCACCAGGTCGCGGCCCTGATAGTGCGCATTCAAACCGCTTGGGTTGGGCAGCACCCACACTCGCGTTTCGCCAATGGTGTCCGGTTGAAGGCCGACCCTGGCTTTCGGCTTCTCGAAGGCGATTCGATATGCTCCGATGCCCAGCACCGCGAGGAATCGCGGCTCGAATTCCCGCACCTTCTCCGTGAGAATCTTTCCGCCCGCAATGATTTCGCGATTGGTCAGTTCGTCCGCGCCGAGTGTGGCCCGCGCAACGACATTCGTGATGCCGAAGCCGAGCGGAAGAAGCTCTTGTTCCTCGCTGGGGTCGAACAGATGCGGAGTGAAGCCTGCAAGGTGAAGTGTGGGCCAGAAGCGGTTGCCCGGTCGACCGAAGTGATGACCGATCGCAGCGGTGTAGAGGCCAGGGTTAATACCGCAGAACAAGACCGCAAGCCCCAGTGCAATCACATCGGGAACGGTCTTGTTCTTCGCGGATCGCAACTCAGCTTTCGTCGGAATTCGCGGATCGCTCACTTCCGGCTCAACTTTGTGATGGACGGATCGCGGAGTTGCGGCGCATCAGGCGGAGCCTTCAGCGTTCCCAGGAACGCGAGCACTGCCGCCTGATCGCCGGGGCTGAGGGCTTTGTATTTCTCGGTCACGTTCTTGGCTTGCCCGCGGTGTTTCAGAATCGCGTCCTTGAGTGTCGCAGCAGAGCCGTCGTGCATGTAAGGAGCAGAATCCGCAACTCCCCACAGCATGGGCGTCTTCCACTCATCGGGCTTCGGGTCGTCTTCTGAGCGTTTGGGAAGTTCCAGACGCGGATCGGGTTCCGAAGCATACTCGCTTCCGCCACCAGGCGGAGGAGGATCGTCAAGTGTGTAGAGCAAGAAGTCGCTGTAGACATTCTTCACGCCGCCCATGTTCGGGACGTGACAGATCGCGCAGCCGACTGTTCCGAAGAGTTCCTTTCCGTGCGCCGCTTCAGGGTCGCCTGAAACTTCGACTGGCTTCGGGAGTGTCTTCACGAACGCGACCAGCGATCGGAATTGTTTCTTGTTGAGGTCGGGTTCGGCGGAATAGTTCGGAGCGGAAAGCGGTTTGGCTTGCTCGGCGGTTGGAGTGCCCAGGCCAAGTTCGTTCGCGCACGCGGCAGCAACGAACTCTTCCAGAGAGGCAAACTGCGCCTTCCAGCCGAACTTTCCCACACCTCCCTCGACACGCCTCACGCGGCCGACGGGAACGCCAGCGAACTCCAACTTCATCTCGTCCGCGGCCTCACGAACTCCGCGATTGCGTGCATTGCGAAGAATCGCGCGATCGGAGATCAGGTCAATCCACCCGGCCCCGAAGAGCGCGGTGGTTTGAACCGTCTGAGTGCGAACCGGGTCGAAGTCGGGGATAACGGTTGTGATTGTGCAACCGGGGCTACCTGTCTGAATCGTGCGCCCCTTGACGATGGGGTAAAGCTGCCGGAGCGTGCGCTCGGTTTCCTTGTAAGCGGGCGTTGTGCTGAATGTGTGGATCGAGCCGGTGATGAATGTGGGATCGTTACGTCTGGGAAAGACTTCAAAGCTCATGGCGTTGTG
>JAKEEV010001423.1 GCA_022616395.1 Planctomycetia bacterium
ATCTGCTGCGAATTGTACAACGCGGCATTAAAAGAGAGGCACGACGCTTACCGAATAACGGGCAAGTCGGTCGGCTACTGCGAACAGTCCGCTCAATTGCCGGGAGTGAAGGTTGAACGCGAAGACGTCGCTCGCGTTCATTCTCAGGTCTTGCAGAACGTCTTGAAACGCGTTGCCTGCGCCTTTGATCACTTCTTCCGCCGCGTGAAGCAAGGTCAGAAGCCTGGTTACCCGCGCTTCCGCTCCCGTTTCCGGTATGACTCCTTCACGTTCCCGCAGGCAAGAGGCACATTCCGGCTCGAAGGCAACCGGCTCCATCTGTCGAAGATCGGCAAGGTCAAAGTTCACCTCTATCGGCCAGTCGAGGGCAAAATCAAGACCTGCACGATCAAACGCGAGGCGGATGGTTGGTATGCGATTCTCGCGGTCGAAGAGCCGACGCCTGTTGGGTTACCCGCGACTGGAAAGAGTGTCGGCGTAGATGTCGGCATCGAATCCTTCGCCACACTCTCGACGGGCGAGACCATCGAGAATCCCCATTATTTACGCGAAGCCGAGAGACAGCTGAAGACAGCACAGCGATGCGTCTCGCGCCGGAAGCGCGGCAGTCAACGCTGGAGGAAAGCTGTTCATCGGCTGAAACGCCTTCATCTGAAAGTGAAGCGGCAGCGGGCGGATTTCCATCACAAAACCGCACGTCTGTTGGTGAGTGAGTTCGACACTATTGCTGTTGAGGATTTGAACATCAGTGGGTTGATGAAAAATCGCCATCTTGCCAAGAGCATCAGTGATGCCGGGTGGGGTCAGTTCATCGTTGCCTTGACGCGCAAGGCGGAAGAGGCCGGACGTGTTGTCGTCAAGGTGAATCCCTCTTACACCTCGCAGGATTGCTCACGGTGCGGCGCTCGGATCCGAAAGAGTCTCGCAGTTCGCGTACACCGCTGTGATGCTTGCGGACTGATCTTACATCGGGATCACAACGCCGCGCTGAATATCGAACAAAAGGCCGGGGCACGGCCTTCGGGGATGGGGGCGGTTACGCTCCCAGAGGAACCGAGAACCTGCCCGCCGACCGAGCGGGAGTCTTCATCCAAACCGCGCTAGCGATTGGGTTGAGAGGATGTCACCGCGTGCGCCGATTTATCGAGCGCCGTGGAAAAGCTGATGACCGGGAGTCGCGCCGAGATGATGGAAAGTTTCGAACAGGCGTCATCACATATCAAGATTCGTGTCGAGCACAACATCCACTACGGCTACGTCCGCGAACGAGAGCCGGAACACTATCCGACAGTCGAAGAGTTCTTCGTTGTTGCGCCGGCGGC
>JAKEEV010000279.1 GCA_022616395.1 Planctomycetia bacterium
GTTGTAAGTCACCGCGAGGTGAATCCACTGACCGAATCGTGCTGGGGTGATCGCGCCGGGCGCTCGGTATTGCGGTCCGCTGACGTTCGGTTCAGGACGGTAGCCGGGCGGTCCCTTGATGCCGAGGATGAGCGTCCCATCGGAGCCGATTTGCCAGTGGCACTCGCCTTCGTCCCAATTGTCAGCCATCAGCAGAGAGTTATTCGTGTTCGGCAGCGCGTCCGGTCGGCACCAGGTTGCGAACGTCAGCGAGGAGAACTCGCCGGGGATATTCAGTCGCACGCGGTCGCTCATCCGCTTGAACTCAAGCCCCTGCCTCCCGCGCCAGCGGCCGTTGCCCCACGAGCAACCGACAACAGCTCCGTCGTGAAGTGGTTTGCGATCCGGGGAGACATCCAGGAGCGTGCGGCTTCCGGGTTCCTCGAACGTGTAGTAGACGACCACCGATGGATCGAGACGCAGAGCGGCGCTGGCAGCGGTCCATTCCTTCTTCCGCTTCTCCAGCGCCTTGGCGGCTTCGGTTGCCAGTTGCTTCGCAGTGAGGAATTCGCCCGACTTGGCGGGGAACGTGTTCAGTACACCCGGCGACTGGATGCTGACGGCTTCGTCGGTGAGCAGTTTCTTCAGCGGAGCGGACGTTGGTGAGGCATCGGGGGAATAGAGGTCCACTTCGCCCTTGAACACATGCACGGCGGTCTTGTCGCCCACATCCAGACCGAACTCGGTTCCGCGATCCACCAGACTCAGCGAGGGGGAACCGATGCGGAAGCCGTGAGCTTGCGGAGGGACGGTCGCTCGCAGTTTCCCACTGGCGCAGTACCCCTCGATGCGGGAGACAATGCGGAACTCGGTTCGGCCTTGCAAGATGACCGTTGCCCCGTTGTAAAACTCGATCTGCGCGTAGCCGCTTTTGAGAACGAGTCTGCCGGGTGGAAGTGGGGAACCGGGGCGTGTCGGCATTCCCGTTTCTTCCCACACCGCGTTGTGTGTCTGAAGCAGAACCGCAACCGTTTCATCCGTCGGCTCGAGGATCGAGTCGGTCGGCCGATTGGTCGTTTGAGTTCGTGGCCAGAACGTGAGGGCCACAAGCACGCTTGCGGCAAGGGCAACACCCAGAGCGCTCCAGATCAACACGCGCCTGCGTTTGGTGTGTGAGGAATGAGTCGAGTTGCTTTGCGCCGGGCGAGCGGGTTCAGCGCTGGCGGGGGTGGGGATGGTGACTTCGGCCGGTTCGCGTTTTGGCTCCTCGGAGCGTGTCGCGAGTCCCGCGACGTTACGAACCAGATCGGCATAGAAGCTCATGTACTGGACGTAGTAGGCTTCGGCTTCGGGGTGAGTCAGGACGAGTTCTTCCAGCCGCTGGAGTTGTTCGGGCGTGATCGTCTCCTCGCACAGCGCGTCGAGGAGGACGCGGAGTTCGGCAATGGTGCTCGATTCGGGTGTCACGACCGGTCCTCTCGTGCAAGAGTTCTCTGAACGCAGTCAAACAGCGATTGACGGAGCTTCGCCAGCGCCTTGTACACGGCTTCCACGGAACGCCCAACTTGTTGGGATGTCGAGAGCGTCGTGGCTCCATCGGCGAA
>JAKEEV010001424.1 GCA_022616395.1 Planctomycetia bacterium
CCCAGCCAACTGTTCGCGGCGATCCCCCATTCCAGCGAGAGCGAGCATCGCCCCGAGACGTATGTTCGCGCGATCGTCATCGAGACCCTGTACCCGTGCATAAAAGTTCAGATTCTCAAGGACACTCAGATCATCATAGAGCGAGAACTTCTGTGACATGTATCCGATCCTGGTCTTGATCTGCTCCGGCTCACTTATCACATCGAAGCCGAGCACGGTCCCGCTTCCCGAAGTTGCCGGCAGGATGCCACACAGGATTCGAATCGTCGTGGTCTTCCCCGACCCGTTCGGACCGAGGAATCCAAAAACTTCGCCGCGATTGATCTCGAATGAGATGTTGTTAACCGCGACAAGTTCGCCGAAACGCTTCACGAGGCCTTGAACAGTGACTGCCTTCTGGGGGGATTGCTCGGGCATAGAATTGCGACTACTCGAAGTAGAAGTCTGCGGGCATCCCCGGCCGCAAACCCTGCTGTCCGGCACTCACAATGACCTTCACGGCAAACACAAGATTGATGCGTTCATCGGGCGTCTGCACGTTCCGCGGCGTAAACTCCGCCTCCGATGCAATCAGTGCCACTGTCCCTGTGTAATCACGATCGGGGGCCGCATCCACACGGAATCGGACCTGTTCGCCGAGGGTCACATCCTGCAATCGGGCTTCCGGCACATAGACACGTGCCCACAAGTCGTCTGGACTGTTGATCGTGGCAATTGCTCGTCCGGCGGGGGCGAATTCGCCGACTTGGTAGGGAAGCAGCTCGACAATACCATCGCGGGTCGCTGTGAGAATCAGGCGGGCGAGATCGCGTTGCCGAGCCGATCGGTCAGCCGACGCGCGTTCGAGCGCCGCTTTCGCGCCCTCAAGTTGAAACGTCCGTGCCCCGCGCTCCAGATCGGCGAGACGTCCACGCGCCGCTTCCAAAGCGGACTTGGCATTGTCACGTGTGAGAGTCGTCTGTTCAAATGTCCGCTCATCGATCAGACCGCGAGTCCGGAGCGAGTCATTGCGGGCCCAGTCGCGCTCGGCCTGTGATAAGTTCGATGTTGCCATGGCAACCTCGGCACGGGCGGCGCGGATTTTTTCGCGGTCCGAGCCGAAGGCGAGATCATCGACGCGCGCCTGCGCTTCTGCTTCGGCAGCCACAGCCGCGCGGTAAGTCGCTGCTGCGACCACGGTATCCAGGACCGCGACCGTGTC
>JAKEEV010001425.1 GCA_022616395.1 Planctomycetia bacterium
ACCAGCATTCCTCCCTTGTGTGGTGTCTGAGGGATCGCTGTGTGGCAGTCGCGAACCGCAGGGGCAGTCTGGAAGGGCACTGTGATCGGCTGAAGGACTCCGTCCGGGGTCCACAACTGAATCTCGTGGCTCGGCCAAGCAACCGGCGGTAAACCTTTCGTTACTGGATATACGTCGGCGTAAGTGAGATTGTACCCCGGTTCGCTGTTAGCGAACAGCGGCCCGTTGTCGGCAAACGATGCCCGACGCATTTTGAAGTACAAAACGAACCCCCGATGCCAGAGGTAATTGGCTGGCACATCGCAACCAGAGTAATGTTCAGCGAAGGAGATGGTGTTGGAGGTACCATCGAGGTAGGACGTTGCCAGCGAAAAGCGGGGTTGGAAGGCCCAGGCGTTGGCCGCGTAGCTCGCTGGCCCCGCGTGGTTGTGCTCCTCGTCCAAAGTCGGGTCGGCAGGGCTAACATACACTCGAATGAAGAGATTCAGAGTACCCGGTGGAGGGTTCTTGTAGAGCCGGTCGTGGATCGCGCCCTGTTCGATGAATGGCAGGATCGCCCCGAGAACCGATTCGTTGGGGTTTGGCCCTTTGAGATCCCCGTTGAGGGCTGGGACTTGGTCGTTGTTGGTGGATGCGAAGTTCTGGACGCTCAGTTGGATCTGACGAAGGTTGTTCATGCTCTGCGCACGCAACGCGGCCTCACGCACTCTCTGAATGGCAGGCAACAACAGCGCGATCAGTATCGCAATGATCGCAATGACCACAAGGATTTCCAACAGCGAAAAGCCGCGACGCTTCCGCATAATTCACCTCCTTGAATTCAAGGCACTTTTCGGAACACTTTTCCGACATCACGGCATGACCTGTGTCGTTGCAAACGGCGCGGAATAGAACTTCTGAGCTTCACCTTTTGCCGGCTCATCTCCGGCCGCCACGCTCACGTGGTAGAGCCCTCCCGTTTTCACCTCGACGAGCGGATCGCTGACCCACGTCTTGAGATCGGTATCAAACGTTATCTTGCCTTGATTCCACGGCCCACCAATACCAGCAATAGTTGCCAGAACGTCCCCAGTCTTGTTTGCGTTGGGATTCTTAAGATAGAATCCCGAACACGTGATCTTTTTGGGAGCCTCGCTCTTTGGGTATCCCGGGTTCCACAGGAGATCCAGGGTTGTCTGTGGGGCAAGGTCGCCGTCCACCTGTTGTTGGGGGTAGCCGGAGGCAATGACGCTCTTGTCGGAGAAAAATCCATCCGCACGAACCGAGTACTGCCCTTTGTAGACTCGCGTCTCAAGCGTCGCTGTGCCCCAGGTCTTCTTCATGTTGTCAACTTTCTGAGCTTTGGTTTGCGCGGGCATCACTCCGCCACCTGATGGAAACGCAAAGACGACGACCTTGTCAAGTGTCACGCCTGGCGCGGTGGCGAACGTCCCGTTCGCTTTGATTTTGCCCTTTTCGGTCGTATCAACCGTGATCGTGATACTGTTTCCTCCCGGAGGTGGCTGACGGGCTGAGCTGCTTTTGGGCAGGGCGAGGAAGACAGCCAGTAACAGAAGACCGACGGCAAGACAACGGTACTTCAGCTTCATGACGAGAACCTCCCTGTGGCCAATCGTGTGGATGTGACAAACCTTGACGGGCGCGCAGAGTTTACCATCAAGGAGGCGCGCTGCAAGTGGATTATTGACTCTGATTTCCGCGCCGGACTCAGCGAGCGAAAGTCAGATCGTAGTCCAATTACGCCAGTAGCCGGGTAAACCGGGCGGAGGGGAACGGTCGTAGCGCTCGGGGGTGGGCTGAGTGAGGAATCGCCTGAGAGTTGCACTTTTTCTCTACACTCCGGGGCCGCGGGCACTATTCTGTAACATCACTCGCCGGCACCTCTCTTGCTGGTCGGCGTCGCGGAGCTTCCACACCATGCGTTCCCCGATCAAGGGGCTGCTCGAACGATTGCGCCCCAAGCTCTATGCCCGTCGGCAACCGATGGTGCTTCTCAACGGTTTGGCGGAACAGTCGGAATCCTGGTATCGCAACCGCAAGTTCTGGTCGCGATACTTTGAAGTCCACATGCCGAACATCATCGCTTACGAAGGAGATGCTCTCCACCGCCGGATCGCCAATCGCGAACCGATCACCGTCGAGTACCTGGTGCAGCAACTCCACACCTACCTCGATCAGTTCGTGCAGACTCCTCCGTATCACCTCGTATCCAGCAGTCTGGGCGGGAAGGTCGCGGTCGAGTTCGCTGCGCGCTATCCGGAACTCGTTGGCCGACTCGTGCTCCTCTGCCCATCGGGGCTGGGTGACAAGGAAGCGTTGCCGATCATCGAGGGTGTTGTGGGGCGAGACGCTCAGGCGATGGTGCGAAGTGTCTTCCACAAGCCCGGTCGAGCCGACCGGGACGTGTTGCACTACTACAAGTCGAAGTTCACGAGTCGAAAGTGGAAGACGGGGTTCCTCAAGACCGTCCGCGGAACGCTCGAGCACCTCGTGCGCGAGCAGTTAAAGAAGATCACCTGCCCAACTCTTCTGGTCACCGGGGCAGGAGACAAGGTGTGCGATCCGAAGATGGCCGAGGAAGCGGCGAAGGATTTGCCACAGGGACACTTCTTGCGGCTGGAACGCTGCGGGCACGCTCCACAAATTGAGAAGCACTGGCAGATCAATCGGTTGGTTGTACATTTCCTCAGTTCCCCGAAGCCAACCGCACGCCCGTCGTGGACGCAATTGATTCTGGCGAAGCCAACCCGAGTGAGCAAATGACGCCCCAACCCGTGACGACACCACACGTATCCGCGCCCGCGCCCACAATCGCAACCCGAGAACCCACGACCGGCTCAGTCGATGGGAAAACCAACCCGAAACCGCCAGCCAGCCCCACCCCAAAAGGGCCGGACTGGTGGTTGATGATGAAAGCCTTCTTCAAGCAGGGGAAGCGGATCGCTTCCTTTGCTCCTTCTTCGCGCTTCATGGCGCGCAAGATTCTCGACGGCATCAACTGGGAAACGGCCAAGCACATCGTTGAACTCGGGGCCGGTACTGGCCCAATCACCGCCGAGATGGTGAAGCGCGCCAAACCTCACACCAAACTTGTCGTCATCGAACTTGACCCAACGCTCTGCGGCCGACTCCGCGACCGCTTCCGCGAGACGCCCAACGTCGATGTTGTCCTCGGAGACGCGACCAAGTTCGGCGAGTTACTCACCGAGCGCGGAATCCCGCAAGTGGATCACGTCCTATCGGGCCTTCCGCTCCCGTCATTCCCCGCAGTGGCACGAGATACCATCCTGGAGACAGCCGCTCGTACCCTGACTCCCGACGGCACATTCCGGCAACTGACCATCATGCCTCTGATCTATTACAAGCTCTATCGGAGATACTTCGAGAACGTGAGGTTCCGGTTCGTGCCCTTCAACTTGCCTCCGGGCGGCGTGTATGTATGTCGCGGATACCGGGGATCGCCAGCGAACTAATGTTGACTCGTTGTCCGTAACGAAGTAAGCCCGCCCGCGTCTCGGGTGGGCTTGCTTCTTTTGATGCGTTCAGAACAGAATTCATTACAGAGGGACAGAGGTCAGAGATCAGAGATCAGAAAACAGATGTCAGAAAGCAGAAGTCAGAAAACTGACCTCGCTTTCCTGTCTTCTGTCCTCTGCCTTCTGATCTCTGTCTCCTGTCTTCTGCCTTCCTGTCTTCTGACCTCTGTCCTCTGGTCTCTATCTTTTGCGGTGAATCTTCGTCGGAGTTCGGTATGCCCACGACCGCGTTTCTGGCTCCGTTTGCGAATTTGAGTTTAGTCCGCAAAGCGGCGGATGCGTTCATGGTTCGTCACGCTCACAACCGTGCCGTTGCGCTTGATCGGATGGATGCTGGCGCGGTACAGCACGCGACTCTCAGGCGGCTGGTGCGTCACGCCCGCAACACCAAGTTCGGACGCGATCACGACTTCTCCCGCATCTCCTCTGTCGCCGATTACCAGGCTCGCGTGCGCATTCGCGATTACGAATGGTTCTGGAACACTTACTGGAAGCAAGCGTATCCGAACCTCGACAACATCACCTGGCCTGGGAAGATTCCCTACTACGCGCTCTCGAGCGGGACGACCAGCGGTGCCACGAAGTACATTCCCGTGTCGTGGGAGATGGTGAAGTCCAACCGCAAGGCCGCGTACACCACAACGGCACTCTTCCGACACGCTCACCCGACCGCGAAGTTGCTCAACGGCAAGTTCTTCTTTCTGGGCGGAAGCACCGACCTGCGAAAGCAATCTGATGGGAGCTTGGCGGGCGATTTGAGCGGCATCGCCTCGAAGGAAGTGCTCGCGTGCCTGCGCCCGTACATCTTTCCGCCATACGACATGATGCTCATCACCGACTGGGACGCGAAGGTGCGTCGATTCGCCGAACTCGCGGCCCGAGAGCGGATCACCGCGATCAGTGGAATCCCCGCGTGGATGCTTGTGCTCTTCGGCAAGCTGAAGGAAGTGACGGGGAAGAAGAGCGTTGCGGACGTGTGGCCCGAATTGCGGCTGATCATTCATGGAGGCACGAAGTTCGACCCGTTCCGCGACATCTTCAAGCGGGAGATCGGCAGCGACGCGGTGAAGTTCTGCGAGGTGTATCCGTGTTCGGAAGGGTTCATCGCGACCGAAGACCCGCGCTACAACCTCCTGCGTGTGGTTCCCGATCACAACATCTTTTTTGAGTTCGTGCCGTTCGACGAGTTCGACAACAACGGCCACCTGAAGGAGTTCCCCACGCGACACACGCTGGCGACAATCGAGACGGGCGTGCAGTACGCGGTGGTGGTGACTTCGTGCGCGGGCGTGTGGGCGGACCTTGTGGGTGATACGGTTTGCTTTGAGAGGAAGAATCCGCCTCTGTTGCGCTTCACCGGCCGCACGAAGTATTTCCTCTCGGCGTTTGGCGAGCACCTGATAAGCGAGGAAGTCGAAAAAGCAGTTGCTCACGCGGCTCATGTGTGCGGAGTGGACGCGATTGAGTTCCACGTCGGTCCGCTGTTCCCGGACGACCCTCGTGAGCCTGGCCGACATCTCTATCTGATCGAGTTCGCCGACAGCTCGCCTGATTTGGTTTGCTTCGCGCGCGAAATCGACGCGGAGTTAACTCGCATCAACGAGGATTACGGCCCGCACCGCGTCAACGATCTGGCAATGATGATGCCTGAAGTTCGCGGAGTGAAGCACGGCGGGTTCCGAGCGTGGATGAAGGCTCGCGGAAAGGACGGCGGGCAGAACAAGGTTCCGCGCATGGACAACAACGGCACGCTAACGAAGGACATGACAAACTGGTTCACCTCCGGCGGCTGGTTCGTGTGATGGG
>JAKEEV010000280.1 GCA_022616395.1 Planctomycetia bacterium
CCGCGACCGTCAGGGAGCGCTGTCTTGCGCTTGAATCGGAGCCGCGACCGTCAGGGAGCGCTGTCTTGCGCTTGAATCGGAGCCGCGACCGTCAGGGAGCGATCTTACTCTGCGCTCCCTGACGGTCGCGGCTCTGATTACTGCTTGTATTTGGCCAACAGCGATTGATACGTCTCCAGTTCCAGCGGGTGAAGATCATCCGCGGAGAGTCCCATCTGTTTTGCCTTCTTCAATTCGTCCACCGCGAACACGCGCTTGGTCTCCAGCGCGTTGAGATCGATTGCCCACGCCAGATGGAAGCGGTAAGTCGCGCGGTCGAACTGAACCAGCGCCATCTCCAGATCCTTGATCGCCTCCATCGGTCGGCTACTGACCAGATACGCGACGGCGCGGGTGTCGAGGAACGCCGGCACCGGTCCGCGAATCGCGATTAGCTCGCTCATCATCTTCACCGCGTCGTCGGCCCGTTTCGGTTGGGAGAGCGCAAGCAACATGCACAGGTTATTCACCACCATGTCGCTTTTGTGTTTGGCAATTGCTCGCTCGTACTCCTTGATCGCCTCGGCGTACTTGCCTTGAGCATCGAGTATCTCGGCCTTCGCGCCAATGAGTGCCGCTTCGCGCCGAGCATTACCACTCGCAACTGGGAGTTGATCGTCGAGCCACTTCTCGATGTCGGCTTCGATGGTCGCGCCGGGGCGTTTCATCCGCACCGCGCCGCTGAGAAGCTGCGCGGTCAGTTCCACCGGCACCTTCTCCTCGCGGTCGCGGGCAAGCTGAATCGCTTTTTCAGGCTGCTTCTGGCGGATGTAGAAGATCGCCAGCGGAACGTGAGCGTTCGGCAGTTCGCTGGTAGACATGAACTTCTTGTACGCAACCTCCGCGTCAACCGCGAAGCCCAATTCCTCGAAGAGCGAGCCGGCACGAATAAGGTTTGCGCCGCTGTCCCAGCCGGGGAACTTCAGGATCACTTCTCGCGCTTGCTCCAGGAGTTTCTTCGCTTCAGCCAGTTCGTTCGATGCGGTCTTGGCCTTGCTCCTGCGATACAGGAGACGGGCTTCCTCGCGAACCGCTTCCCAACTGTTCGGCGCGGTGGTCTTCAGCCGTTCGAGCGCGAATTGAGCCTTCTCGAAGAGGTTGAGAGCAACGTACACACGCACCAGAGCGGCCATGTGTTCGGGTGTCACACCGGGACGAATTCGGGCCGCGAGTTTGAAATACTTCTCCGCCTCGAAGTACTTCCCCTGATCGAACGCCAGCCGGCCGAGCAGGTAGAATTCCTCCGGCGTCAACTCGGCTCGGTCACCAAACTGACGCAGCACGCGGATACCTTCTTCGCGTGTGACCGGGTCTACTGTCCAGATCACCGCGCGTGTTTTCACGTCCTCCGCGTCGTCGGGAGCAACCGCGAGGTTCTGCTCAACGAGTCTGAGTGCTTCGTGGCGAAGATTGTAAGCGTCCGCTCGGCCAATCATGGTGATCGCCAGATGCCGACGAGCCCAGCGGGCAATGTCTTGCGCGATCGAGTCCTTCGCCTCTCGCAACAGCGCGTTGGCTTTCTCCATCTGGCCCGTTCGCTGATAAAACCGAACGAGTTGACGTGTGGGGTTGAGTTCCAGAGGAGCGATGCGATAGGCGGCCTCATATCGCTCTCGCGCGGTCTTCGTATCTCCGACCGCCTCGTAGAGTGTGCCGATTGCAATCAGGCGGTCGGCTTCGTTGAGCTTGGTTGCTTCGGGGGTGAGTTTCTTTTCGGCTTCGAGTACAGCGCGTTTGGCGTCATCCACCTTGTTGTGTCTCATCAGTTCCGCGACCAGCGCAGCCCACGTTTCGGGCATTCGGTCTCCGTTGCGCACTTCCACCGCGCGGCGAAACGCCTTGAGCGATTCCGCATCTTCGCGAATCACGGCTAACAACTCACCGCGAAGCATTTGCAGGCGCGGATCGTCGCTGGTTGCCGGCGCTATGCGGTCGAGGGTGGGCCGTTCGTTCTTCGGAATGCCAATGGTTTCCAGGTCCGTGAACAGTTTGCGAATCACGCGGTAGCGTTCCAGATCGTCCGGCAGTCGTATCTCGAGGCTGAGTTTGTTCAGCCTCCCCACGGCCTCATCGTCGAGTTTGCGGTCGCGGAGCAGGTCGATTGTTCGACGAATGACGAACTCCTGCCGCTCGCCCTTGTCGATTGCTTCGCGGTAGTTCGCAAGAGCAGAGTCGTTCAAGCCCTCGATCTCGTCGAGTTGCCCCAGAGCGACATAGACGCGAGTCCAGCCGGGTCGCAGTTCGCGCACCCGGCGGGCCATTTCGCGCAGTTCCTTCACCGCGCTAGCGCGCTGAGTGGCATCGGTCAGTTTCTTCACGTCGGGAAGGCGAACAGCGATCCGGCCGAGGTTGCCGACCGGTCCGTCTTCGCCTTCGATTACTTTCATCTCCTGAAGCGCGCGCTCAACCACATCCATCCGCCCGGCTGCCAGTCCGTAATCAACAAGCACAGCCCGGCATGTGAGATCCATCGGGAACAAATCCGCTGCTGTTCGCAGATAATTCAGCGCGGCACTGCGCAGCGCTCGGACTGGTTCGCCATCGGGCAAACGATCCGCGAGGCGCCCGGCCGCCTGACCCAATCCGAACCAGAGGCGGAATTGCTCGCTTTTGGTGAACTTACTCGCATTCGCGCCCAGAGCATCGAACTCGGCTGGTGCCGGTGGATTGGGACGCACAACTAACAGCCCGGCCTTCGCGAGCCGGAACTCGATCCTGTCACCCACTTGCTTTTCGGCCGCCTCCAGAAGCGCCCAGGCGGAGTCGAACTTTCCTCCATCCGATAGCCGCGAGAGAGTCACCCACACCGCAGCGCGCTTTGGGTTATCCTTGTTCACCTCCGCGGCCAGCCAGTCCTTGAGCAGCTTGACTGCCTCAGTTAACTTTCCACGAGCGGCCAGCGATTCGGCATGAAGCATGTGAATGTCGGCTGTGCGCGATTCCACCGGGCCAAGGCTCTCCTCGAAGCGAGTCCAGTCTCGCGTGTCGATCGGCCGCACCAGCATGTCGAGCAATTCCAGCCTAACGAGATCGGCTCGATAATCCGTGAGTCGATAGAGACTCACGATGGCGCGGTATCGCTTGAGAGCTTCCTCGACCTTCCCCATCCTGGCGAGCGCTTCGGCTTCGCCGATGACGGCCAGCGGGTAACCGCCATCAACACGCCGAGCCAGCCGACAGTATTCGAGTTGCTTGTCGGGATTCTGCATTGCGGAATAGCACGCGGCGATGCCAACGAGCGCCTTCTTGTGGTACATCGGCAGGATGGCGAGATGAGGAGCGGCTTCTTCAAAGAGCTTCAGCGCTGTTTGCCACTCTTGCTTGATGAGAGCCAGCCGCGCTCGGTAGTACGCGACCATCGGCTTCTTGTTGTGGGTCGCGAGCCTGTCCACGAGCTTGACGGAGAGTTCCTGTTCGTTCAGATCAATCAATCGGTCGATGACGACGAGATACTGATCGTTGACCTTGCCCAGAGCTTCCGCGGTTGTGCGAAGAACCTTCACGCCCGCTTCTATCTTTCCCTGGCGAGCTAACACTTCTGCCAGGAGAATTCCGACCGCGACGTTCTTGTTGTCGCGTGCGAAGGCTTTCTGAAGATGCGTCTCGGCTTTTTTCCACTGCACTGGTGCCTGTTCGGGTGTCGTGATCTCCTTCAGTTCCAGTTCCGCTGCTGCGAGAAGCGCGTCGGGGTTGTCGGCTCCTCCGGGGATCGCGTTGAGCGCAAAGAGAATGTTCCTGCGCGCTTCGACAACTTCTCCAAGAAACAGTTGGAATCGCGCCGCGGTGATTCTCGCTGTAAGGTCGTTCCTGAACCGCTCGCCATTCAGAAGCGCGTCGAGGTGGCTGGCGATGTGTGTATTGCGGCGCGGATCGCCTTTGTTGGCGTAATGCAACGCCATCGCGCGTTCGTAAACGCGCACCGGCGCCTGTTGCGTATTGATGGCGTCTTCCAGGTAGCCGATGGCCTTCGTGATGTCGCCACCGGGCGCTTCCTCGCAGGTCGCGGCCATCTCCAGCACTTCGATATTGGTGCGGTAACTGCCCGTCGGTGAGTTGAACACCATTTCGATGTGCTGGTGGGCGGTGGTGAGTTTGCCAAGCTGGATATAGATCCGAGCGAGCTTCTTGCGTTCTTCGGGATGGTTGGGGAAAGCGCGAAGGAACTTTTCGACTCCATCCGCGACTCGTTCGGCGACTGCAGGCTCCGGCTCATCGCCTGCCAGTTCCAGAAGGAGCGTCGCATACGCGAGGAACGCGGACTCGTCGTCCGGTCGGAACTTCAGATACCGCTCATAGAGCGCGATGGCCTCAGCGCGCTTGTTGGGATCGGTGGCAACAAGTGCCGTCGCAGCTTCTGCGCGCGCCTTGATGACGGACGCTTGCCGGTTGGCCTGCACGCGATGAACCGCGAACACCACTCCACCAACAACCACCACGACCGCAACGACGATGAGCAACCGCTTCCAGAGGAGGACGCGCCTCACGCTCGCTTTGCTCGCTGTCATTGGTCATTCGTCATTGGTGAAAATTACTGTCGAGATCGGAGTCAAGAACCAAGACCAGCAAACTAGAGCGCATTGAGAAAATCTGTAGCGACTAAACGAGCCGCGACCGCGAGGGAGCGGGATACCTACTCCGCTCCCTCGCGGTCGCGGCTCGTTGAAAGCACGCTCCGTATTTACTGAAAGCGCACTAATGACCAATGACGAATGACCAACGACTAACGACAAGACCGCAGCGCCCGGCGCAGACCGATGAGCGGAAGGCCGATCAGAGCAAGTGCAAGCGCGCTGGGAGCCGGAACGGAATTCACCCGTGCGCCCGCCGAGCCGGTGAAGGTGCTATTCGGGTCGATGGTGCCCGTTTGAGTGACCGAGATCGAGATCACCTGTTGAATCGCATACGAACTGGGAAGACCGGACACATTCGAGCTGGTGATTCGGAGGTTAGGGTCGCCAGCGGGCAAGGTGTCGGTCGCGGTCGGTGTTTGAGAGCCGATTGTCGGCCCGTTGGCAAGCGCCGTCGTGCTGCTCGCTGGGATCGCCGAGGGATCGGTCGGATCGAAGATTCGGCTGAAGGAATCAACCTGGAGTGTTCCGCCCGAAAAGCCGACCGCGGCCCCCGCGCTGTTGACGAGTATGGCCGGCTGGCCGACGCCCGTGTAACCGTCGTCGGTGACGGTGATCCGGAGCGAATGCCCCTGCAACGCGTTGAAGTCGTTGGTGAAGCCGGCTGTGAAGCTCGTCGAGAGCGAGCCGTTCGGAACGTTCAGGTGGCTGTTCGTTGCCGAAGACCCGGTCAGCGTGAAGTGACCGCCACTCGTCGAGTAGTTGAAGTTCTGGAAGAAGGTGTTCGTTCCGCTGGGACTTCCCACAGCGAACGAACCACTCCCCACCACGTTGTCGCCGGTGTCGAGTTCCTGGACGAGAATCTGGATGTCGGCTTTGGACTCGGCGGGAGCCAGACATGCCACAACCACGGCCGCAACACACGCCGCGACCCAACGTAACTGTCGGAGGAACATGACGGGAAACTCCTCGGGGCGTGAGGAAGTCATTTCGGAATCAGCAAATCCGCGAGTTCTTTCTTTCGGAGAGAGTTGAAGGGAACTCTCGATTCGCGGGGCTATCTGCTAACAAAGCGAGGATGTACCCCTGCTGTCAATCCGATTCCGGCAAGAATCGGAAAATTCCGCGGCAACCACAACGTCAGACCGTTGCGGAGCAAGACTGAAACCGGGTCCGCCGAGACCTTCGCTCCGTCCCCGATTGCATGAACTCGCAGAGAAAATAGGCACCTGGCGCAATCCTGCCCAAATCATTCCCCTTCAGCGGTGTCGGGGCAACGGACGCGAGCGATTCCAAAAGTTTACAGACTTGTGAGGCGGTTTGAGCGACCCAAGCGAACCGGTCTGGCGTTCCGTCCCGAAAAGTGGCACAACTGTATGGAAGGCTTTCGAGAAACGAAACTGACGGGAATGGAGCTTCGCCTACGAAGGAGCGAATGTTGTCTCAACTCTTCACTGTGACGCCTCGGCCAGTATCTCTGCCCTCGGAGGTCGCCCGCGAGAACACCTCTCGGTCCACCGGCGGCAACCCTGTGCGCGCGGCGAACATCATCAGTTTCGATATTGAAGAACACCACCGGATCGAGGCGGCGGCGGGCGTAAGTTGTTCGGACGAACTGAAGGCGGAGTATTCCGCGCGAATGGAGTCCGCGACTCGGCGATTGCTCGATCAACTGGCGGGCGCGGGCGTCACTGGGACGTTTTTCGTTGTTGGTGAGATTGCCCGCACGCATCCGCAACTGGTGCGCGACATTCACTCCGCGGGCCACGAAGTCGCGGCTCACAGTTGGGATCACCGGCGGGTTCACCAGTTCACACCGGAAAGCTTCCGCGAAGACTTACGCACCAGTAAGGACGCGCTGGAGCAAATCATCGGCGAAGCGGTGTGTGGGTTCCGCGCCCCGACGTTCAGCATTACGCGCGAGACAGGCTGGGCGGTCGATGTGCTGGCCGAATGTGGCTTCGAGTACGATAGCTCGATTTTCCCCGTGAGGCACGACCGCTACGGAATCCCGGATGCGCCGCGTGGGCCGTTTCTGGCGCGTGGACGTGAGCGGGAGATGCTCGAACTTCCTCCGCTGACGTATCGCCTCGCGGGGTTGAATCTGCCGGTTGCCGGAGGCGGTTACTTCCGGCTATTTCCACTGGCGATGATGCGAGCGGGATTGCGGCAGATGGCACGCTCCGAGCCGCCACAAGTCGGAATGCTCTACTTCCACCCGTGGGAGTTCGATCCCGACCAACCACGCTTGCCGCTCAAGCGACTGGCACGCTGGCGAACTTATGTTGGCATTCACCGGACGGCGGAGCGGCTGTCGCGGATTCTGTCGGGCTTCACCTTCCGCCGGGCAATCGACGTGGTTCGCGACCTCCGAACCAGCGGCCTGGAGTTGCCCCACTTCCGCGTTGGGTAACGCACATCAGAGCCGCGACCGTCAGGGAGCGATCTTCGTTAAACGCTCTCTTGCCAGGAGTATCAAGTTGGGAGAGGGGAGAGGGCATGGTGTTTTCAGCCCACTTCAGCCAACTTCCTGCGGTCAGACGAGGTCGGAGGCTGGGACTGGAAACAGAAGCGCTACCCTGCACCCCACGGCACCCCACGCCAAGTGAGCCAGGCGAGAATCGCTAAAAACACGCAAACAGAGAATGGCAACTGGGGTAGACGGATGTTCACTTTAGGTGTAGATTGGGGAGTGGGTTGGGAGCGATCTTTGACAACCGAACTGCTAGTACAGAAGCACCCGCTCCCTTGCGGTCGCGGCTCGTTGGGACACTTGAAATCTCAGCCAACTCACGAGCCGCGACCGCAA
>JAKEEV010000281.1 GCA_022616395.1 Planctomycetia bacterium
TGGGAGGGAGCCACACGTCTCCCTCAAGAAGTAACTCTGGGTGACTACTGAACGAAAGTCAAGTTAATCCAAACCGATTTCCCGCAAAACACACCACACCAGCCTCAAGAACGATCTAAAGGTGGTTTGTATTTTTCTGGGGCAGCGAACCGACATTCGCGGTTCATCTCGTCTTCAAGTTCAACTCATCCGTTATGATGATCGGCAGTCGCCACGCAAGCCGTAGGCAAGCGCGAATGGAAACTGCCCATGCACCCGGAAGCCGACGCGTTCCTCGACGTGATCTTCGACCACCCCGACGACGATACGCCGCGGCTGGTGTATGCCGACTGGCTTCAGGAACACGACCAGGAGAACTACGCACAGTTCATTCGCCTCCAGTGTGCCGTGGCAGGCGAGAAGCCCTGGAGCGACGAAGCCAACCGCCTGTGGGTCGAGATCGGCCGCGTCTGGAACTGGTTGGATGAGGAATGGTGGCCGGCAACGAGAGACGCGTGGTTGAGCGGCTGGGGTTGGCAGTTGCTCGATGCCGTTCACTTCAAACGCGGATTCCCGCGATCAAGCTTCTCCGCGACCGATGACCAGTTCCACCGCTATTTGGTGGAGGAAACCTGTTGGCCGTGGTTTCCTCATCCGGATTGCGAGATGCTCTTGACCTCCGAAGGCGATTGGGAAACGCTCGCCGCCTTTCCTCAGCTTCGGCAGCTCAAGCAGCTCCGCTTCGCGGTCTACACAGACGACGGCTGGGACTTCGTCTGGGTTCCAGACGAGATTATCGGTCTCTTGCGTTCTCCTCATCTCTGTCGGCTCGAGACACTCGATTTATCGGCACGCTGCTTAACACAACGGGTCGTCAATATCTTGCTGTCCGCGTCGAACCTGTCATCCATCGAACGACTCGTAGTCCACTTTTACGAGCGCCGCGATCACTATGACCCGCCAGAGGCAGTCGTAGACCCAGAGGAAGCGGTCCTTCAGTTGAAGAGCCGCTTCAAGTGGGTGATTCAACACTGACACCGCGTTGTCACTTCGCCAACTGCTCGCGGAGCCAGCCGGGTTTGTCTGTCGTGATGCTCTCAACACCCGCGGCAATCATCTTCTTGGCTAACTCCACGTCGTTCACGGTCCAGACGTAGAGCTTGAACCCGGCGGCCTTCACCTTGTCTCCGAATGCCTTGTCGAGAATCGCGGGTGTCGCGGAGAGGTCGAGGCCGTCCGCCTTGATCTCCTTCGCCTTTTCGATCAACTCCTCAGCCGTCTTTGGCTTCGCGTTCTTCGGAGCGAGGTTCACGACCCAGTAGCAGGGCAAATCCGGGCGGGCTTTCTTCGTCGCTGCGATCACATCCGCGTTGAAGCTAATCACGCACGTCTGCTCCGGTTTCAGCTTGCACACTTTCAGCACGCGATCCAGTTCCGGCACGATCTCCGGGCCGCACTTCACTTCAATGAACACTCGCTTACCGGTCGGAACTGTCGCGAGCATTTCCTCAAGTGTGGGTATCCTCTCTCCTTTGAACTTCGCGCCCTTCCAACTACCCACATCCAGCTTGCGAAGCTCATCGAGCGTCGTCTCGGCGACCTTCATATCAACGCACGCGGTGCGCTTCGTGGTCGCATCGTGAATCACGACGATCTTGCCGTCCTTGCTCAGAAACACATCGAACTCGGACGCATCCGCCTTCTGCTCCCACGCGAGCTTGATGGCAGAGAGCGTGTTCTCGGGAGCATCGAACGAAGCCCCACGGTGAGCAACGATCTCCACCTTCGGAGGATCGGCAGCGAATGCGGAAGTCGCGGTAAGGGCGGTCATGAGCGTAGCGAGTGTGCGGGTCATGGCGGCTCTCGGTTAAGGTACTCGGCGGTCGTTCGTTGTAGTAACGGAGTCGCGGTCGAATGTCATCCGGTGTTTCGTGTAAGATTGAAGAAGTTCGCGTAACCAATGGTTCACTTTCGCGGTGGGAAATGCCCCATTCCGTTCTGATTATCGACGACGAGGAGACCATCGCCTGGGCACTTCGGCGCGCGTTCGAGCGCGAGAAGTATCGCGCGGAGGTCGCCGCGAGCGCCGAGGATGGCCTGGCGAAAGCCCGCAAGAATCCGCCGGATGTCATCTTTCTCGATGTCAGGCTCCCCGGCATGGACGGACTCACCGCGCTGGGCGAATTAAAGAAGATCGCGCCCACAGCAACCGTCGTGGTCATCACCGCGCACGGCAACCTGAACACCGCGGTGAAGGCTGTTGAGGGAGGCGCGTTCGATTACCTCGCCAAGCCCTTCGATCTGGCTCAAGCGCTCGATGCAGCCAA
>JAKEEV010000282.1 GCA_022616395.1 Planctomycetia bacterium
GAAAGGAGAAGGCGTCAAGTTCTGTTTTCTGTCCTCTGTCTTCTGATCTCTGAACTTCTCTTCTGATTTCTTTTGTGCCCTTTGTGCTTTTTTGTGGCCATTCTCTTCTTCGCTTATTGAGGCATCTCATGTCTGCCGACGCCATTTCATGCTATCACGATCTGCTCGCTTCCGGGACGACGCTCGCGGGCGATTCGCAGAGCGCGCTGGAGAAGGCGCAGCAGCTTCGCGGACTGCTCTTTGGCACGCGGCCGGTGTGTACCGTGCTGCGCCCACGATTCCTCTCACCAGGGCAGTATCGCTTGCTCCACGACACGGTGAAGTTGCTTCTGCCCGCGTTCCAGGCGATCTACGACCGGGCGCTGAGCGATCTCAGTTTCCGCCAGCAGTTCCGAATGCTCGACTGGGAAAACGAACTGCTCGCGGTCGATCCGGGCTATCGCGATCCCAGCCCCACCAGTCGGTTCGATACGTTCTTTGCTTCCGAGAGCGAGTTGCTCTTCACCGAACTGAACTCCGAGACGCCCGCGGGGGCCGGCTACTCCGATGCGCTCGCGGAACTCTTCTACGGCTTGCCGGTGTTCCAGGAGTTCCAGCGCCGATTCCGCGTGTTCCCCATCCCGGCGAAACCCGGCGTTCTGCACGCGCTCACGGATTCGTTCAAGCAATGGCAGGGGAACACCTCCGACGCTCCGCGAATCGCCATCCTCGACTGGCGCGAGGTGCCCACGTTCAGCGAGTTCGTTCTCTTCTATGACTACTTCAAGGCGATGGGCATCGAGGCCCGCATCGTAGATCCGCGCGAAGTGGAATATCGCGATGGCAAACTCCTGGCTGGCGATTACCACATCACGCTTATCTACAAGCGCGTGCTGATTAGCGAATTGATTGAGAGAGGCGGCATGGATCACCCCGTTGTGCAAGCCGTTCGCGAGCGCGCGGTGTGCATGGTGAACTCGTTCCGCTGCAAGATTCTCTTCAAGAAGGCATCGTTGGCGGTGCTTACCGACGAGCGCAACTCAGCGCTGTTTACACCGGAACAGCAGTCGGCGATTAGCAGACACATTCCGTGGACGCGCGTCGTGGAAGAACGCAAGACGTTAGTCGATGGCACCGAGGTTGATCTCGTGCCGTGGACATCGAAGAACAAGGACCGGCTGGTGCTCAAACCGAACGATGACTACGGCGGCAAGGGGATCGTACTCGGCTGGCTCGTCGATCAGCGCGCCTGGGACGAAGCGATCCAAACCGCTCTCGCGCTGCCGTTCGTTGTGCAGCAGAAAGTGAAACTGCCGGCTGAGGCGTTCCCGAGTTTCGAGAACAACGCGCTGCATGTCCTCGACCGAATGCTGGACACCAATCCGTATGTCGCGTTCGGGGCTTACATGCATGGCTGTCTCACTCGCATCTCGACAGACCCTCTGGTGAACGTCACCGCCGGCGGCGGCTCCACCGTGCCGACGTTTTTAGTGGAAGCGCGGTGAGTGGTGAGTGGTGAGTGGTGAGTATTTGGTATAGAGTGTTGTGATCCGAAGGCTTGCGCGAGCAAGCGACACTCACCACTCACTACTCACCACTCACCACCAATGAAAGCCCCGTCGCTGACGCTCGGGATCGAGGAAGAGTACCAGATCATCGACCCGGCCACCGGGGAGTTGAAGTCGTACATCACGCAGATTCTCGAAGACGGCAAGCTCGTCCTCAAGGAGCAGATCAAGGCCGAACTTCATCAGTCGATGGTGGAAGTTGGCACCGAGGTGTGCCAGACGCCGGCCGATGCACGCGCGGAGTTGAGGAAACTTCGCGGCGCGATCAGTGAACTGGCCGGGCGGCACGGGCTGGTCATCGCGGCCGCCGGCACGCATCCCTTCTCGAATTGGGAGAAGCAGGAGATCACGCCCTTCGAGCGGTATCTGGGCGTCAAGCAGGACATGGCCGACCTCGCCCAGCAGTTACTCATCTTCGGCACGCACGTTCACATCGGGATCGAGGATCGCGACTTTCTCATCGACGCGATGAACGTCTCGCGTTACTTCGCTCCGCACGTCTTGTGTCTCTCGACTTCGTCGCCGTTCTGGACCGGCCGACAAACCGGTTTAAAGTCGTACCGATCGATTATCTTCCGGCACTTTCCGCGATCCGGCATTCCACCGCTATTCACCGACTGGGCGGAATACGAGGGCATGGTGGACACGATGGTTCGGACCAACTGCATTCCCAACGGCTCGAAGATCTGGTACGACGTGCGGCCGAATCACCGCTACCCGACGCTCGAATTCCGCATCTGTGATGTGTGTACAAAACTGGACGAAGCGGTGTGCATCGCGGCGATCTTCCAGGCGATCATCGCGAAGTTGTGGAAACTTCGCCGAGACAACATGACGTTCCGTGTTTATCCCACGGAACTAATCGAAGAGAATAAGTGGAGAGCCGTGCGGTATGGACTCGACGGCAAGTTGCTCGACCTGGGCAAGCAGAAGGAAGTGCCGGTTCGTGAACTGATTCACGAGATGCTCGACTGGTTTTTGCGTGATGTGATTGACGAGTTGGGCACGCGCACGGAGATCGAATACGCCTACAAGATTCTGGAAAGCGGTTCGAGCGCTGACCGGCAGTTGAAGACCTTCAACCACACCGGCACGACGCGAACCGTGGTCGATCAATTGGTGGCGGAGACGCAGGAAGGGGTGAGTTAGGCGAACGGGTTTGTGAGCGTCGAGCCGTCAGGCCGACGGTGTCAGTCAGAAAACCGTCGGGCTGACGCCTCGACGCTCACAAGCGGGGTTCGCCCGGAGTTGGTCATGAACACATTCGAGCGCGATGGCATCTCGTTTCGCTATTCGGAGAACTGGTCCCTGGAGACCGAAGATGACGCCGACACTGGCGGCTGGGCCGTGACCGTCACCAGCCCGGAGACTGGGTTCCTCATGGTGTCGCTGCGGCCAGATGCAACTCACCCCGGCGACCTGTCCGACCAGGCGCTCGATACTCTGAAAAGCGAATACAAGGAACTCGACGCCGAGAACGTGACGGAGACCATCGCGGGTCAACCGGCCCTCGGCTTCGACGCGTCCTTCCTCACGCTGGACACGGTGATTACCTGTCGTGTGCGCGCTCTCGACACCTTTGCCGGTCCGCTGTTGCTCATGGCTCAGGTAAGCGAGTATGACCGCGAGACGAACGATCCCATTCTGCGGACCATCATCGCTTCGCTCAACGTGGACACCGATTGACGCCAATCCGGAGGACGCTCACGTTCGGTTCGCCCGGGGCGCGGGTCATCCGGGAGGCCAGGGCCGATTGAACGCCTGCGAATGTTCGACCCGGAGCCGTGAGACGACATGAAGACCGCGGGGTTCATACTGCTGGGGCTGGCGGCGCTCGATCTGGTCATGCTGATGCTCCTCTTGTGGACGGTGTGGTATGCGCACCGGGCAGTGAGGAAGGAGGCCGCGGCGAAGGGCGAGCACGTCCCGTCCGCGGGTCGCGACTTTCGCCTGCTGTTCGGCATCCTTGTCGGCGGATTGATCTGCCTCGGAGGGGCGTCACTGCTTCTGCTTGCCGCGTGATCCAGGGTCGGAACTACCACAAGGCTCAGCACAGCGCCCAGAGGAGTCGGCACGCGGAGAAGTAGGTGCCGCGAGCCGAGCGGTACAGTCTGAGTAGGCCCGCCCTGCCGGGGCGGGCGCTTAAACACGTTCGTTGAGTGACACGAAGCGCGTGACCGTGCCGCCCGGCAGGCGGCACCTACTTAAAGCGCCGCTCGGCGGGCCTACGGAAAGCATCTCATGCCCATCGATCAATTCACCGCCAAGCGGCAATCCATGCGAGACGAGTTCTTCGCCAAGCTGTTTCTGCTTGGTGGCTGGCTCGGCGGCACCGACACCTACAAACGGACGATGTGGGCCGCGGTGCCGGAGATCGCGCTTCAACACGCAGCGTACACACTCACGTTTCGTAAGGGCTTGCCCGAAGCCGGCGCGAATAATCGCCTGGTCATGGCCGGACACGAGGCCATGCTCGCGCAGTGGTTCAATCGCCCGCTGAAGCGGAGTGACATCGAGCTGTCACGCGAATGGTACGCGAATCACTCCAACACGAAGGCGTTCCCGGCGGAACTGTGGGACGCGCTGCTCGCGGCACAGCCGGGCGAAGAGATTTCGCTCCCACTTGACATCTGGGGCTTTCCCGGCGGGCAGACATTCCTCGCGGGCGTGCCGTGTCTGACGTTTGAAGGGCGAGGAGGGTTAATCTCCTACATCGAACCCGCGATGTGCCGATACTTCGCGCCGGTCATTCAAGCAACGAAAGCGCGACTCATGCGCGAAGCGACTCCGTGCGACGCGGAGTTCGGCTTACGAAGCGCTCCGGTCGAAGTGTGCAACCTCATTCTGCTTCTTGCACGCTTTGTCGGTGGAGCAGGGGCCGAAGGGCAGGCTCAACTCACTTCCAACGATACAGCCGAGTTCGTGTGGCCCGATCTGTTCAAGTCGATCGGCACAATCGGCCACGAGATGATGTGCGCGGCTCAGTCGTTCGAGAAGTCGCTCGCGGAAGCTGAATTCGAGATGATGGATCGGTTCGTCTCGAAGATGGGTACGGCATCCTTGCTGTGCGATTTGGTCGATGCCGAAACCGTGGGCCTGGAGAATGCCCTTCGCGTCATTAGGGGACACCCGGAAACCGACCGCGTGGGGGTGAGGGTCGATAGCGGGGACATCGCGGGTCAGTGCGTGCTGTACTTCCAGAAGATGAAGCAACTCGGCATCCCGCCGCGGTTGATCGTCTTTGAGGACGAGGTCACGCCCGACGGCGTGAAGCGCGTTTATGATACTTTCCGCGCGCAGACCGGCCTTGAGCCGACGATGCTCTTCCCCGGTGCCGGCGGCTACTGGTGGAAGCTCGTGCATCGCGACACGGTGAGTGCTGCGTTCAAGCGCACCGCGACCGAAGACCGCCCGAACGTGAAGTTCTCCAACTCGCCCGGCAAGGAGACGATTCCCGGCTATGTTCGTGTGTATGGTCGTGGTGATACCCTCGTCGTTGCGGACAAGAGCGAGCAGATTGATGGCGAACCGCTGTTTGTGAACCTCGTGAAGCAGGGTCGCATCGTATATTCAGAGAGCTTCCGCGATCAAGCCGCACGCGCGGAACGCACCTGGAACCTCTATACGAAGTGGGAGACTTCCCCATTGGTTATGGAACACATGAAGCGATTCCAAACGATGCGCGCCTGTGAGATCACGGAGGCGAAGGCACGACTCGGAGCGAAGGAGGGTGCATGATTGCATTCATGCCACACACCGGTTCGGTAAACGCTCTGGCGTTCAATCCAGATGGCTCGCGGCTGGCGTCAGTGGCCAACGACAGCACGGTTCGCGTGTGGGATGTGGAGAGCGGCAAGGAAATCCGCGCGTTCACACCGAAACTCGGCCCGCTCCACTGGGTCTCATTCGCCCCGGATGGCCTGACGCTCGCCTTCAGCAGCGAGAAAGGACATGTGGGTATAGTCGATGTCGGCGGCTGAACTGAGCGAGAGAGTTCTTGCTAAAATAAGGATGGAGGAAGCCATGACGAACGCATATGTGGTCACCGGCACCCTGACCGATGCGAAGACCGTGCAACTGGACGAACCGCTTCCGATGTCTGGCGGCAAGGTTCGACTGATCGTTGAGGTTGCTCCGCCACAAGTGCCCAAGCAATCACTTCAGGAGTATCTCACCGAGTTGCGGAAGCGACAGGCAGCACGCGGTCATGTGCCTTTGACCGTGAAACAGGTAGAAGAATATATCAAGGGCGAGCGCAACAGTTGGGGAGACTGATGTGCGTGTCTACCTCGATTCCGTTCTGGTCATCTCTTTTGTCGAGCAGAATCCACTCACAGGAATCACTGTTGAGGTGATCTAACTCGCCATGAACACACACGGTTTCCTTCGAGTCGCGGCGGCTTGCCCGGAATTGCGGGTCGCCGACTGCCCCTTCAACGCCGACCGCACGCTTGCGCTGATGGCTCAGGCCGAGCGGCAAGGCGTGAACCTCGTCGTCTTCCCCGAATGCGGGCTGACCGGCTACACCTGCCATGACCTCTTCCACCTCCAGACGCTTCAGCGCGCCGCCGAGGAAGCGCTTGACAGAGTGGTGCAGGAGGGGAACAAGGTGTTCAGCGGGGTGGCAGTTGTTGGTTTGCCTCTGGCACTCGAAGGTCAACTCTTCAACTGCGCCGCGGTCATCCACGCCGGCAAAGTGCTCGGGATCATCCCCAAGACCTACTTGCCGAACTACAAGGAGTTCTACGACGCCCGCTACTTCTGCCCCGCCGACAACGCGGTGTTCTCAAACGCCTCCCACGGCGGACAGAGCATTCCCTTCGGCACCAACTTGCAGTTCAACTGCCGCAACGTGCCGGGCTTCACGCTCGGTGTAGAGATTTGCGAAGACCTCTGGATGCCCATTCCGCCAAGTTCGCTCCAGGCGATCATGGGAGCAACGGTGCTGGCCAATCTTTCCGCCAGCAACGAGATAATCGGCAAGGCCGCATACCGGCGTCAACTGGTGAACTCGCAATCCGCGCGCTGCATCGCGGGGTATGTCTATTCATCGTGCGGCGCGGGCGAATCCACAACGGATATCGTCTTCGGCGGGCACTGCCTCATCTCGGAAAACGGCGTGCTGCTAACGGAGAGCGAGCGATTCCGCCGCGGGCAGCAGTTACTCGTTGCTGATCTCGATCTCGACCGACTTCAGCACGACCGCATCCAGACGAATAGCTTCCACGACATCAACCGCGTGGGTGACCTGAGCATCGGGAAGTACCGCGTGATTGGTTTCGATCTGGAACTGACTCCACGCGAACCGAAGTTGATGCGCGCGGTCGATCCTCACCCGTTCGTGCCATCCGACCCGGCGACACGAGACGAGCGCTGTCGAGACATCTTCCAGACGCAAGTCGCGGC
>JAKEEV010000283.1 GCA_022616395.1 Planctomycetia bacterium
CGTTATTCCGCTCCCTTGCGGTCGCGGCTCGTTGAGAATCCGACACCTTCACTCGGTTCGTGTCTGTGAGGCCGCTCCGGGGTCGCAGACCCCGGCTACAGCAAACTCAGACACTACCTCCGGCAGCGACACCTTGACGGGGGTGAGCGTCTGTGTTGTCGGTAGCAACCCAGCCGACTAACGCCGGCGGTTCGACAAACCCGGTAGCAACCCAGCCGGCTAACGCTGGGTGTTCGACAACCCCCGTCGAACCGCCGGCTAACGCAGGCTGGGTGCGGCCAAACGCGATTCCACCGACAATCCAGACGCTTACCCCTCACCTCAGAGGCTATTCAAAACACTTGGAGTTCCAGGCAAATAAATCCTTCACGGCGTTGCCCGAAGGGGCGACACATTCGCGCCGTGCCGCCCCTTCGGGGGCTTCTGTTTCTCTTGCACCTATTCCCCAGGGCTTGCGCCCTGGGCTATTATCCAACGCCCCTTCGGGGCGAAGAAACCAGTGTCGCGGGTTTCAACCATTTGCGTTACACCGGCCATCGGTGACCACAGGCGTGGCAGGACCATCTCTCAACGCAACACCATCTGTCGCCGATCAAATCTACCAACTCCGCTCGACCGACACCGCGACGCCCGCAGTTCTCACACCGTTTGCCGAATAGCCGCCGATACACAACCCGAACTCGCTCTCGGAAGAGGAAGAGGAGCAACGCGGCAATCAGCCCTCCGTCGATCCAATCCATGACTCAACCCATCGCCGACTCACTTCGTGAACTGGAACTCGCGGCCGTTGATGAGCACCCAGAGCAAGTCCTGAAGTCCTTCGCGCACATTCGGAGCGGAGTTCACCCAGCCTTCCGCTTTCTTCAACTCATCGGGCGATGGCTTACGCGACCACGCGGCGAGGTACAACTCCTCGATGGCCTTTGGCAATGGAACTTTGTCCGTGAGGAGCTTCTCCACGCGGCCGGTTTTCTCCATGATCTTCTTGTTAAGCAAGTCGCCGTTGAGCAGGTGCATTGCCTGAGCGATGTTCGGAGACATCGTGCGTTCGCACTCGCACAGCACTTGCCGAGCCGGTCGGCCGAACGTGTCCATCAGGTATGAGCGCACTTCGCTATCGGGAAGCTGAATCGCTTTGGTGCCCAGAGGAAGTCCCTGATACTTCTCGCGTGTGCCCGTCACGAAGTCGATGGCGTCCGCGAGTTGCTCCGCGGTCATGCGCTTCACGGTGTAGCGCGTGAAGTGGATGTTCGCGGCATCGAGTTTGTTGCCCGGCGTGCTTACGCTCGAAAGTTGATACGCGCGGCTGTTGAAGATTGTCTTCAGCAAGTGTTTCAGGTCGAACTTGCTCTTCGCGAGTTCATCCGCGAGCGCATCGAGCAACTCTGGATTGCTCGCGGGGTTAGTGGCGCGCATGTCGTCAACCGGTTCGACCAGTCCGCGGCCCATCGTGTAGCTCCAGAAGCGGTTCACGATGTTCCGCGCGAACATCTTGTTGGTCGGTGCCGTCAGCCACTCCGCGAGCCTCTTCCGTCGGTCAAATTCATCGTCCCAACTTACGCGCGTGTCGCCGTCAAGCGGCATTGGCTTCACCACAATGCGCTTGCGTGGGTGAGTCGCCTCTCCGGTGTTGCGGATGAAGATCACCGTCTCGCGGCCGAAGATACCGAACTCCTGGCTGTTCTTCGTGCCGATTCGCGTGAAGAACGCGGCCATGCCGTAATAGTCATCCTGACTCCACTTCTCGAACGGGTGATGATGGCACTTCGCACATTGCATCCGAATGCCGAGGAACAGTTGAGACGTTGTCTCGGCCCAGTCCTCGAAGTTGCGGCCGATGCGGAAGAAGTTCGCAGGGCCGTCGATGAACGTGCTTCCTTCAGCAGTCACGATGTCGCGCACAAACACATCCACCGGGACGTTGTCGCGCACTTGCGACCGCACCCAGTTATGGAAGCTCCACATGCCCTTTTCTTGAAGGGCCGTGCGGTTGATGCGTAAGAGATCGCCCCACTTCAGCGCCCACCAGTCGATGAACTCCGGGCGTTCGAGAACCTTGTCGATGGCCTTCGCGCGCTTCTGTGGGTCTTTGTCCGCGACAAACGCCCGGATTTCGTCCGGTCTGGGCAATGTGCCGATGGCATCCAGATAGAGCCGCCGGAGGAACTCTTCATCCGTGCAGAGTGGAGAAGGAGTCAAGCCGAGGTCTTTCCACTTCGCAACAAGTTTCGTGTCGATGAAGTTGTTCGCTGGCACTTCGGGATACTTGTCGAGCTTCGCGAACGGAAGCGTGACCTGAGCGACTTCCGCCGCTCCTCCGAAACGAATCATGATGTGCGTTTCGCCGATGTCCTTCGCGGTGATAATTCCCGCCGGTGTCACTTCCGCGACCGCGTCGTTGAGAGCATCGAACTGAGCGGTGCTGGTGACATCTTCGCGCCGACCATTCGACCAGATCGCCGTCACGGAAAGCTGTTGGGCTTCTCCATGAGTCATGATTCGGTGAAGCGGGAACACTTCGAGCTTGGTAACGGTTGGATCACCCCCGACCTTGCGGGCGGGGTTCGCCAAAACTGGTGCCGGTGCGCCGTCCTCAAGCCATGAACGGATAATGGTGTAGTGTCGGCCGTTGTGCTTGAGCCGTTCTCCTCCTCCGTGTTCCATCACAAGCGAAGGCTTGGCGAGCAGAATGCTTCGCTCCGGGTCGCTTAATACGAGCCGTCGGCCTTCGTTGCTCTGCACGATCTGGGCGTAATCAAATACGGGGTCGAAGCCGAACAGAGACAGCTTGAACCCCCCGCGACCATGCTGAGAGCCGTGACAGTTGCCGGAATTGCATCCTGACTTGGTGAGAATCGGAATCACTTCGGTCGTGAAGTTCACCGGAATGTCGCTAGTCGATTTCTC
>JAKEEV010001426.1 GCA_022616395.1 Planctomycetia bacterium
GATGATTAGAGCGCATCGTCCTGCTCTTTCCGTCGTTGAAAAGTTCCTGCTGCCGTTCGTATGTCCGTACCGTCTCCGTCACCACGAAGAAGACGCGCCGCTCCATGGCCTCCGCGAGCAGCCCGCGGATCTGACCGCGGAACGGCTCCTTCAGCGCATCTAGGGACGTGATGATGGTCACCAGCTACTTCAAGCTCAGCTTTGCCACGGTCGCCGGTGTCTCCCGTGTGAAGAACCCGGCAATGAACATGACGATGACTCCGATCGCCGCCTCGAGACCTTCCGGCACGGGAAGATCCGGCAGAAAGACGCGCACCACTGCGAGGATCGAGGAAACGATCGTCATGACTAGCACTTTGTTCAGCATTTGGCCTCCTTGCTTTCAGTAACGAAAGAATCTCGCGAGCAGGAACCCCATGATGGTTGTCAGGGCGGCGACGACTTCGGGGGAAAGATCGATCCGAGCGACATGATGGAGCGCGGCCACAAGAATCACCGTCACCGAGCCCGCGATCGTGGCAGTGCTGTAGTCCCGGGCGGTCGGAGCGGACGGGCTCTCGTGGAGTTGCGGCGCGGCTTTCCGCAGGAATTGCCCGCTACTCTCGATTGCGCTTCGGACTGGCACGCTCGCGCTCCTTTTTCGGCTTCTCACTTCGCGCTGGCGGCACCGTTGGGCGGGGCGGCCAACTCGGGCTCTATTCTACCCGTTTTTCTTCTCGCTCGTTCTTCGGAAATCCACTCCAGGACTTGCAGTTCCCCCTCAATGGTTCTGCGGATCCGCGGATCCGCTGTCGACACTCTTCGAGCTGCTCATCGCTCAGGTTCCGGAGGTCACGGCTCATAAGCGGAACGCGACGAACCATGAGTCTTGTCTCGCGGTAGCTGTTTCGCCGGAACTCGCAGCCGCCTGCGCCATCTGCATCTGAACCGTACCGTCAGCACTGGCGATGATCAGGCCGTTGAAGTTCGCGCACTTCTCGTCAGTGTTCCCCACGACCATCTTCACTGGATCGCCAAAGGTGGACGTGGACCCGGGCGAGATGGGATTGTCAGGGCCGACGAGGCCGTACCTACCCGTGGAGTTTTGCGGAGCGGAGGCACCGAAGGCGATATCTCCCAGAACTGTACTCACAAAATACTGGAAAGAGAACCAGGCCCACGTCTCGCCAGCCTTCACTGGGAACGACATGCCTGGAAGGTTCTGGAGCGTCGCTGTGTTGGTCGCGTCCACCTCTTCGCGCAGGAAGCCGTGCCGGAAGCGGAGATCGTTCAGATTGTCCGACAGCCAATTTTGGAAGTTCAACGCACCAATCACCTGAGTCGCGGTGAAGTCCGCC
>JAKEEV010001427.1 GCA_022616395.1 Planctomycetia bacterium
AGGCTGCTTTGGGAAGTTTGCCCGTCGCGGTGCCCTTGTGGTTGTGGGCGAGCACTTCGCCCGGCGCGCAGAGCGCGAGGAACGCGGGCAGTCCACCGTATTTGACCGCACCTGGAAGCATCATCGGGTCAGCGGTGTCGGTAATGTTCTCGAATCGGAACTGGTTGAGGTCCGCGGCGGTTTTCGCCACCACGTCGCCCGCCAGCGCCTTCGCCAGAATCGCAACAATGCCGAACTCGTTCCACCCAACGAGGTGGATCACTTTTGCCTTCAGCGTCACGGTACCGAAACCGACGAGAGAGAGCGCGTCGTGAACGCGGTTGGCGAGGAGAGAGCGGTTGTAGCCGTAGGTGTAGCCGGCGAAGCCCTTGTCCACGGGCCAGCCCTTTGCGAAGACCTGCTCACCTGTGCCGAGCAGGTCCGGAGCGGCAACCACGAATCCCGCCTCCACCAGTGCCTTCGCCGCCGTCGCGACCTTCCCGTTCTCGACCAGACTGGCTTTCCCCGCAGGGTGCAGCCACACCACGAGTGAATCGATCTTGGCCCCTGGCCCGATCAGCGAGGCGAACGGCACCGCGTCCTTATCTCCCTTCCTGCCCAAGCTCTCTCGCGCCAGTTTCATGCCGTCGAGCTTGACCGGGCCGAAGCTGTTGCGCTGCTCGATAGCATTCGGCAACTCGCTGTGGACCATCACGCGCAGCGCGGTCCCCACGACGCGCTTGAACTCTTTGAGGCTCTCCGCGTTCGTCGGGATGAGTTTCTCGATCTGAGCGTCGCTGGCTTTGGTCATCGTCGCGCGGAGTGCCTTCGCGTCCACCGCGTCTTTGGGGCGCGGGTGCTTGTCATCGAAGGCCGAGAGTTCCTTCGGAGGCACCGGCTTGAATGCGGCTTCCTTCGGCTTCTCGTCTTTCCCTGCCAGGTGTTTGAGGAACCACGCGTACATCATCTCGCGGGCGTGAACGTTGTACTGGTGGCCGTACTCCAACCACGCTTTCACCAGGATATTCCCCTTCGCGCCATAGAACTCGTAGAGTTGCTGCAACTCCGGGTAACCCTTCGTCATCATCTCCTTTGTCCAGTCGTTCGCGGCACTCATACCTTGCGGTTTGGGCGCGAAGAGAGCTGCGATCTCGACGTTGCCGGTGTTCACGCGAAGGTGCGAGCAGTTCTCGCACACGCAGCCGCCCTGCATTCCCGTCGAGACCATCACGGCGGGGAATGCGCTTGCGAGTCGGTCGTCAATGGCGGCGAGCATGAAGGTTTGCGTTCCTCCACCACTGGCGCCGGTCATGCCGAGCTTCTTTGGGTCAACATCGGGCAGCGAAGAGAGGAAATCGAGCGAACGAATGCTGTTCCACGTCTGAAGTCCCATCTGACTTTGCAACCGCAGTTCGGCTTCGGTGTCGCGGAAACCTTCGCGGTGCGGAATCGCCGTGCTATCCGCATAGCCAATCATGTCGTAATGGAACACGACGAAACCGAGCTTCGCGAGTGTCGCGGGGAGTGCTTGCATGAAGAACCGGCCGCGGTCGATGTCCGGTTCGCCCTTCGCGTCCACACTCGCTTTCGCCGCTTTCTCGCCCGCGTCATGAAACCGGCCGTTGGCCCAGTGACCGTGAGCGAA
>JAKEEV010001428.1 GCA_022616395.1 Planctomycetia bacterium
CATTCACGGAAGCCAGCACGCGGGGACGCGTGCGCTCCCAGGGCGCTCCCAATGTTTTCATTGTTTCAGGGCGTCGTCATGAACGACATGAACAACTCCTCTGGAAATAGTTCGCAGTTCGCAGCTTAAACTTCACAGTTTTCATTTTCTTACTGCGAACTGCGAACTGCGAACTGCGAACTACTTCATAAGTGTTACTGCCGCGCCATCGCAGCCTTCGCGAACGCCTTCATCTCCTCCTCCGTGTCCTGAATCATCTTGCCCGACACGTCTGCCGTCACCTTGATGATCTTCCCGGTGAACTCGAACGGCGGCTTGTACAGGTCGGAGACCGGCGAGCCCGGGTTGCGACCGCAGGCGAGGCCCCCACCGAGGCCCACCAGCAGCGGAATCGTGACGGGGATATCGGCCTGGCCCACGAGCTTCTTGTTGATGTAGAGCTGCGCGCGGCCGGGCGTGCCTTTGCCCTTCGCGATGTCGGGCTTGCCCGTCGGCTCGAACTCGAAGCGCAATGAAACCTTGCCCTCCGGCACCTCTTCAGTCGACACAACGTTGAACCGTTCCGCGCCCACGTAGTTGTGGGTGTAGTGCAGCTTCTTGTCCTTGATGAAGAAGGTATAACCGCCGGCATTGCCCCCATGGCAGAGGATCACCCCCTCGGCTCCGCCTTTGGGGATTTCGACTTCAGCGGTGAAGCTGTGCGCGCGGTTGAGGATCTTCACTGCTACGTTTTCAGGCACCGCTTGCGTGTGCGGGTAGTAGACGAAGGTCTTCCGCTCTTTGGTGAGCTGCGGGCGCTCGTCGCCAAAGCGCGCGGTGCCGCGGCTGTCGAGCGGCAAGACGTTGTACTTGCCCGCCTCCGCATACCACAGCGCGATCATTTCAATCAGCTTGTCGCGGTTGGTATCGGCCAGGTTCTTCGTCTCGGCGAAGTCGTCCTTGACGTTGTAGAGCTCCCACCCCTTTGCATCCAGCTCGCGCAGCTTTTCTTCGGTCAGGACGAGCTCGCCGAAGAAGGCTTTCGCTTCCGTAAATGAGGTGCCCGGGAATGGACAGACTGCGCGCCAACCGTCGTGGTAGATCGAGCGGTGGGCGAACATCTCGAAATAC
>JAKEEV010000284.1 GCA_022616395.1 Planctomycetia bacterium
CTTCGCTCTCGACCGAGCACGGCCCAGCGACGATGGTGAACGTCTTTGGACCGATGGTGCCTTGCTTCAGCGAGATGATGGTGTCGTCGTGCTTCATCTCTCTGCTGGCAAGTTTGTAGGGCTTGGTGACTCGAATCGCCTCCTCGACTCCGGGGAGTACGTCGAAGAGCGATTTATCGACGGCCCCGGTGTTGCCCGTAATGCCGATGGCGGTGCGTGTGGCTCCGGGCATTACATGGGCAGTTAGCCCCTGACTCTGAATCACCTGAACCACTTTGTCGATTTGCGCGGGGGCCGCGTGTGACTGCATGACGACGAGCATCGAAGACCTCGGAGGCAGAAGTCGAATAGCGGAAGGCGGAACAGGCGAAGGAGCCGGGCCGGATTTCTCCGCGTTCGCTCTTCCACCTTCCGCCTTAGCTTCAGTATCAGCTATTATACGTCTCACGGGCTTTTCCTCCGCGAGGGCCGCATGGACGAACTGCCGGACGACGACCACCTGATGCGAGCACACACCGAACTGGGCGACCCGGAGGCATTCTTCCGCGTCAGCCGCGGACGGTTTCTCGCCAAGCTGTTCCTCGGCGTGTTGCTCCTTCTGTATGGAGTCGTCGCCAATTACCTCTGGTGGGTTCGCGGGCCCGCGGACTTCAACCACATCGTCATCCTTCTTCTGGTTCTCCCTCCGCTGTCCGGCTTCACGCTTCTGTGGCACATGTACCGCAATCGCGGGCTTTACATCCTGGTCTACCCAACCGGCCTCTTGCGCTTACGACACGGCGAAGTCGATTCGTTCCCCTGGTCAGAAGTTGACCATGTGCGACTGAAAGTACAGCGCTGCGAAGCCGAATTCTTGCGCGACGCGGATGGTTTACCCACCGCTTGCTGGCTGCCGGTCGAAATACCCACCTTCAAACTCTGGGACGCGGGGCTGTCGGTTGCCCGGACCGATGGCGTTGAGGCTCATTTCGGCCCGGTCTTATCCGAATACGACCACCTCGCGATCGAAGTGCAGAAGCGGACGTTCGCGGTGCTCTGGCCGACTCTTCGCAACCGCTTCCACGCGGGCGCTCGTCTTTCCTTCGGCGAACTGGAAGCCGGCTCCGCGGGCTTGTGGCACAACGGCAAACTGCTCCCGTGGCGCGAGGTGAAGGAGTTGGTGATCGCTCAGGGCAAACTGAGCATCAAGCAATTCGGCAAGTGGCTCCCGTGGGCACTGATAGACGTCTACGCGGTGCCCAACCCGCACTTGCTCTTCGCTCTGGTCGAAGAAGCCCAACTCCTTCTGCCTTCAAAGAAGCAACCGAAATCGCGCCCGGTGAAGCAACAGGAAGAGTAGGACAGGCTTCCAGCCTGTCTCCGAAATGACAGGTGTCCAGCCTGTCCTACTTCCAGAGGACCACCCATGCCCCGCCTTCTTCTTTGTCTTTCACTCACACTCACACTCGCACTTCCGGCGGCAGAGCCGCCGGATCGCGTGGCGATTCGCAAGAAGATGGAAAAAGCGATGGGGCCGATGCCGGGCGCGGATCGGAAGGTGCCCCTGGATGCAAAAGTGGTCAGCGAGGAGAAACTCCAAGGCTATGTTCGGCGGAAGATCACATTTGCTTCCGAGAAAGATGACCGTGTACCCGCGTGGCTTCTGATCCCTAACACGGCCACGAAGGACAAGAAAGCCCCCGCGATGCTCTGCCTGCACCAGACCATCAACATCGGCAAAGATGAACCGGTCGGATTGGGCAAGCAAGATAGCAAGGCTCAGGCTCTTCATCTGGTGAAGCGCGGATATGTGTGTCTTGCTCCGGATTATCCGAGCTTCGGCGAGTACAAGTATGACTTCCAGGCCGCGTTCAAGCGCGGGGATTATCAGTCCGGCACGATGAAAGCGATCTGGAACAACATGCGCGCGGTGGATTATTTGCAGTCACTGGCAGAGGTTGACGGCGAGCGAATCGGAGTGATCGGTCACTCGCTCGGCGGGCACAACTCGATGTTCACCGCGGCCTTCGATGAGCGCTTAAAGGTGATTGTTTCCAGTTGCGGCTTCTGCTCGTTCGCCACATACATGAAGGGCAACTTGAAGGGCTGGACGAGTGATCGCTACATGCCCAAGATCGCCTCGGAGTTCGGCAACGACCCGAAGAAGATGCCGTTCGACTTCTCGGATGTGGTGATTAGCTTCGCTCCGCGCGCGTTCCTCGCGGTTGCTCCGGTGAAGGACACCAACTTCGATGTGAGCGGAGTGAAGGATGTGATCGCGGCCGCCGAGCCGACATACAAGGCTCTTCGCGTCGCCGACAACCTGAAGGCGATCTATCCCGACGCGGGCCACGACTTCCCCGAAGAAGGCCGCAAGGTCGCCTACGAGTTCATCGACAAGCACTTGAAGTGAGCGTCGCGGCGTCAGCCCGATGGTGATCGCATGAAAACGAGCCGCGACCGCCAGGGAGCCGGAAGGATACACCGTTCCCTGGCGGTCGCGGCTCGTTGAAAACCGACAAACACCGTCGGGCTGACGCCGCGACGCTCTCAGAAACCGTCGGGCTGACGCCGCGACGCTCACTTCTGCGCCTTGGGGATCTCGCCCTTTGCCGGGGGCCATTCGGTCGGCGAATACTTGATCTCCAAATGTGGAGTGTCGAGCCGCTTGCCGCCCTCGTGTCGGCTGTTCATCGCGCTATCGAGTATGCCTGTCGTGAGGAGCGTGCGTTCGAGCGGATAAGGAGCGTGACCGGTGCTCACGAGCGAATCTATCGCCTTCGTTAACTCCGCGAAGTGCGCGAACGGGTCGGGTTGCTGCAAGTAGAACTGACACACATCGGGTTTATCTTGCCCCTTGCGCTGGCAGGCGAAGTAGAACGAAGCGCCGTCATTCTCGTGAATCCAGCCATTGGGAATTACGACAAAGGCACGAAATCCATCTCGATATTCCACCTCGAAGGTCCCCGCGTTCTTCGCCTTCGCCGTCAACTCACGTATGTCGCCCTTCGCGTGAGCGGTGATGAGCGCAAGCATCGCCTCAATCAGCGGCTTGGTCCATTCGTGGCGGTCAAGACAGTCCCACATCGCCTTGCCCGTGTGACACGTCACCGCCTTCACGCCTGTCTCTCCGCCTTTTCGCCGTTCAACCATGCACTGCAAGCCTTCGAGTGCATGAAAGCCGTAGCCTTCAAATGGGCCGTAACCGATCTGAACCGCGCCCGTGATCTCGCAATCCTTCGGAAGCACAAGATCGGGCTTTCTCCACGTCACCGGGATCGACGAGCCGGCGAACATCGGCACGAAGAGCTTCCGGGCGCGGTCATACATCCACTTCGCATCTTCCCAGGTCGCAGCGAGGTGCTTGTCGGCGAACACGGGCACGGACTTTCCGAGATCCTCGAACACCTGAGCGATGTCCGCGAAGAACCTGCGCCGCGGATAGAGCTTCTGACCCTTGGCGTTGTCCGGGTAGAGGCCGTGTTCGCCGATGGAGAGCACGCCATCAACCGCGAGCGTCTTCCCGCTGACCCGAATCGCTTCTGTCACGGTGTCGCAAATCCTGAAGCCGTGCTTCCTGGCCAGGTCGCGGCTCATGTCGGTCGCCGGCACCTGATCGGTGAAGATCGACACGAGTTCAAGGTTCGGCTTCTTGCCGTCCGGGTAGCCATCGAGAAGATTGCGGAGAATCACGTCCGCGTGCGACCACTTGCGATACTCGGTGACAATCGCCGCGACTTTCTTGGGTGGCATGGGAAGAACCCGGAGAGGAGAAAGACAGAAGACAGAATGGCCACAAAAAAGCACAAAAGACACAACAAAGAAGACAAGACTACAGAGGATTTGAACTCAATCTTCTGTCTTTGTCTTCTGTATTCTTTTTCCCCCGCTGCGCAGGGACCCTCTCTTGTGCTTTTTTGTGGCCATTCTGTCTTCACCAATCATCAGCGGCGTGGATGGCTTTGGCGGCGGCTTCTTCGGTGCCCTTCGGCACGCATTCCAGGCCGACGAAGCCGGTGTACTTCAGCGCTTTGAGTTCCTTCAGCACGCGCGGATAGTGAATCTCTCCGGTGCCGGGTTCGTTGCGGCCGGGGTGATCGGCGAGTTGGATGTACGCGATGGCGTCCGCGGCGAAGCCTTCCTTCAGGTGGCCGCACAGGTCGCCTTCGGTGATGTGCATGTGATACAAGTCCCAGTTGATCTTCACGAACTTTGAGTTGACCGCCTTGATGATCTTCATCGTTGGTGCGGAACCATACAGACAGTGCCCCTTGTGATCGACGCGAATGTTCATCGGCTCCAGGATCAGCGTGACTCCGTGCTTCTCCGCGACCGGAGCGGCTTTCTTCAGTCCCTCGATGATCGCCTCGTGCATCTTCTCTTGCGAAACGCCTTCAATGTCGTCTCCGCCCACCACGCACATCATCGAACACTTCCACTTCTTCGCGACCTCGCAACCTTTCTCGATCTTCTCGACGAACTGAGCGTGGTTCTTCGGGTCGTTGAGTCCCGGCTTGAAGCCCCACGCGGTGAACTGAGCGATCTGAAGCCCAAGCCGTTCGCACGTTTCCGCGACCGCGTTCACGTCCTTGTTCTCCCACGGCCAGATTTCGACCGCGGGGAAGCCGAGCGCCGCCGCTGCTTCGAGCCGCTTGAGAAAATCCTTCTCCTTGCGCCACCACATTTCCACATTCACCGCGAAACGCGTGTTCTTCGTCTTGCCTGGCTTGTCTTGTGCGTTGGCTTTGGCGAGCGGAGGGCTTATGCCCTCCGAGGCGACAGCCGCCAGTGCCCCGGCCGCGAGGAATGAACGACGAGTGGGAATCATTGGAGAGGCTCCTGGCCGATTCAGAGATCAGAGATCAGAGGACAGAGATCAGAGA
>JAKEEV010000285.1 GCA_022616395.1 Planctomycetia bacterium
AACACAGCGAGTGTGAATTCTTCAAGTAGACGGTTGACAAGTCGCGCGTGCAGGCCGTATCATCTGATCGTTCAACAACTCGCCCGCCAATCCAGGGCGGACATTGTGCGCAGGAAGCACCTCACCATTCTGGTTCTCTTGGCTGCGGGTGTCGCTGCTCGGTGGTCTTCTTGGTTTGGCACACGATCTGCGCCCCCCCCCCCCCGTTGCGCAGCCTGATCTCGTGATCGATCCGCAATACCTCGACTTCGGCGAAGTCTGGGAAACGAAGGAACAGGTTATCCGTCTTCCGGTACGCAACACCACGACACACGCCATCCACATCAGCGAGTTTCAGACGGGGTGCGACTGCCAACCGGTTGAGCCAAAGTCACTCACAATCCCAGCGGGCGAGACACGCGACATTTGCCTCACGCTGGAAAAAGAGAACCGTCCGGAACGTGTCGGTCAACTCCGGCAAATACGCATCGAGATTCGGCCGGTCGTGAATGGCAAACCGGCAGCGACCTGGACAATTCACGGGACCATTCGGCCGCTAATCCAAACCAACATGCCCGCGATGATGTTCAGCGACTCGAACCGAGTCGGCCAACCGCCGGTGTCGCGAACACTGAACGTGAAGTTCCACACGCCAGGTTCGCCGAGCGTCAAACTCGTGCCCGAAGTCGCCGCGGTAGAAGTCCGCCCCGGTGCGAGCGCGATCGAGTGGAAGGTAACTGTTTCTCCGCGCACCGACCGAACCGCTGGCCCGTTCCGGGCTGTGCTGACAATCGCCAATCTCTCGGACAACGCCCCCGTCGCCTCGCTCGATTTGCCCGTTGATGGTGTCCTCTTGGAGGCCGACCGATGAGTCGCATCGCGTGGTTGCTTCCGTTGGCAGTGGCGCTCGGCTTGCTCGCGCCCGCTTCCGGCGACGACAAGCCGGACCCGAAGAAGAAGGTCGTGGCGGACTTGTTCGCCAAGCTTAAGGAGAAGCGGGAGCGAGGTTGGAACGAGCGCTACAAACTGGATGTCACTATGCCTGGCGGCACGGAGAAACTCGACTTCCAGATCGACTGGAAGACTGGCATGTTCAGGCTTGCGGGCGTAAGCACATACCTGAACCCGCACGAAGGGGTGGAGGTCTACGACGGCAAGCAGTTGAAGGCCCACTTCCGGCTGCTCAATGCGGACAAGACGCCCAAAGGCGAGTGGCGCTATGGGCTGATTACCGGCACGCTCGAGAGTCGGACGTTGGTCGCTCACTACTGGCCGGTCTTCTTCAACCGCGGGGTGCTGCTTGAGTCGTCACTTGATGCCTTCTATCCTGGCCACTTCACCTTCGCTCCACACGATACATCGTTCTTCCTGCACAAACAGGGCGCGAAACTCGTCACGCTGCGAACGTTCCCGGAAACTCCAACTCGCAAAAACTACTTCGAGTACACCTTCGACCCGGAGAAAGACTGGGCGGTAACCGAGTTTCGCTCCGAGATGGATGGCGAGACGGTCATTCACATTGCGGTCGAACTGAAACAGTGGGACAAGCGCTGGGCTCCGGCTGGGTGGACGCTCACACGGTTCCCGAACAGGAATCCCTCAGTCACAAAAGTTCGTGTCACATCGTTTGCGACTGACGTGCCCGTGACCGAGGAGAACGCTTACGACATCATTCCCCCCGAAGGTGCGAAAGTCGGACGGAGTCATTACCAGCCGACGGGAACACCGCACCTGAACAAGATCGAACGTTACGAGTACGAGGTCCGCGAGGGGAAGCTCGTTCAAATCAGCGGCCCCGTCTGCGGGTTCTGGCAACGCGTGAGCAACTGGCAGTGGGGTATCGTCGTCATGTCTGTTGGCGTGGTGGGCTGTCTTGCCCTCCGCCGCTTTGTGTTTGGCCGAAAGGTCTGAGGTTTCGATTCTTCCCGTCAATGAAAGGAGTGAGCCATGAACCGGTGGTTGATGATGGGGCTGTTCCTCCTCGGAGCATTCACACTGTCTCCGCAGTCCGCTCCCGCAGTTCCCGATTGTGCCTCGTGTACGTGCAAGTTCATGCTGTTCTGGCGTGACCCCTCGAATAACGCGACGTACGGCCTGCGCGAGGGGGATCCAAACGACCCAAAACAATCGATCCCGATTCCGAACGCCCTTCCGGGGAATGAGAACGGACCGCTCTACGCTCCTGTGTGCGATAAGGGGAAACTGACCATGGGCGAGAAGCAGTACCCTCGGGTGAAGTACACTAGCGTCTGGGAGGCGACCTGCCAAGTCCCCAATCCACCTGGGGCGAACGCCCGTTACGAGGTCACCATCTCGAAGACAACCGACTACGAGGGGTCTTTTTTCCCACTGGACTACCAGCATTTTTGCGAAGAGTGAGCGTACGAGGTGAGTGATGCAACCTTCTGACGCCACCAAGTTCCTCGCGGTTCGGCGAGCGCTTTCGTTGGCGGAAGTTCTCGTCGTGCTGGCGATCCTTGGTCTACTCGTCGGTCTCACGCTCCCAGCGGTGCAAAAGGTCCGCTCAACAATGGCAAGGGCCAGTTGCCAGAATCATCTCAGGCAACTGGCTCTCACGTTGCACCAATACCATGACAAGCACACCGCGCTGCCGCCAGGGTGGACACTGGATTCCGTGAAACCGAATTATGCCTACCTCGGTTGGCACGCACGCATCCTGCCGCTCGTCGAACAGGAATCCCTCTGGCTGGAAGTCGTGCGTGCTTACGAATCTCATCCCAACCCAAGAATCTCCAACCACCCACCGCAGTTCGAGATTCAAAAGCGCGGATTCCCACTGTTCGTCTGCCCGGCGGATCCGCGCGGAACTGTCGGCACACCCGAGCCATACCGTCAGCAGGTTGGTCTCACGAGTTACCTGGGCAACCTCGGAACAGATAGTCTTCAGAAGAACGGCGTGCTGTTTATCAACTCCGCCACGAAGTTCACGGACATCCGCGACGGCATGAGCAACACACTCTTGATTGGCGAACGCCCGCCCTCGAGCGATCTCATGTACGGCTGGTGGTATCGAGGAATCGGGCAAAACATGGATGGGTCCGTCGAGGTGGTGATGGGTGTTCGCGAGTTAAACCACTCCCCACTCGGTCTGGGTGGTTGTCCGTACGGGCCGTACTCGTTCCAACAGGGTGATTTCAAGAATAGCTGCTCGCGGTTTCACTTTTGGAGTCCGCACGTGGGCGGGGCGAACTTCGCGTTTGCCGATGGGAGCGTGCGGTTCCTTGCGTATTCCGCAGACGACAGCATGCCCGCTCTCGCCACGCGAGCCGGTGGCGAGAGCGTTACTCTTCCCGATTAACCCGCCGCGTCCGACCATCAGTCCTTCTTCTGGCGCTTCATCGTCTTGATGGTGTGGATCGGGAACATCTTCCAGCCGGCTTCGACTTCGCTGAGGAGTCCTATCAGCAAACCGGGCTTGCCGTCCTTCTCGATGTTGGATGGGATCACCACCACCTTCTCCATGTCACCAATCTGAACCTCCACTGCCGCGGTGTTCATGTTCAGGTCCACTGCCACGGGTATGAACGTCTTCACGGAATCGTCGAGTTTCAGCGGTTCGCCCTTGCGGAGAGTGGCACCATCGGCCAGCACTTCGACTCCACCCTGGAACAGATAGAGGAACTTGAAGTTCGAGGCCGTCAGGGTTGGGTCTTTCGCGTCGCGCTGGTCGATCTGGATTTGCCAGGGCATCCCGGCTTTGCGTTCCGGCAGCGCCTTGGCCCCGGCGAACGCCACCGACTTGATGCTCCCCTTGGTGAACGTTCCTCCGCTAAACGTGAGCGTCTCGCCCACGACGGTCCCGGAGAAGTTGAGGACGTTCAGCCCCTTGAACTGAAGCGTGGCCGGCAGCGGTTCCTTCAGTCCCTTGATTGCGATTGACGCCAATCGCTTGTCATAGTCATACTTGATCGACTCCACCGAGTTGAGGGGCACGAACGTCACGATGCCCTTGGTGTAAGTCGTGGAGTGCGGTTCGCGTACTTCGAGGGCCAGCGGTCCCTTCTTGGCTTCCTCCGTGGTGCCGTTGGGATCAGCTAACCACGTCAATCGTCGAACCCCAGTTGTGAATTTCAGCCCGCTCACCTTCAGTTCGTTCTTTTCGGCATCGGTGACCGTCGCCTCCGCCGGCGAATCGGCCGCTTGCGACACCGTTGCGACCAACGAGGTGGTCAGCAACATTCCGACGATTGCCCAAACGCGCAGCTGCATGGCAAATCCCCTTCGGTAGTTCCAGTTTCAAGTTCCGGGGCAAGTTCCAAGCGGACGTTAGACACGAACACCGGGACAGACGCTGTTGCTCTGAGTTTTCAACCCGGAACTTGGAATTTGGAACTTGAAACTTTTTGTGTGGCGCGATTCATGGTCGGCGGGAACTCGTGGGGGAGCAAGGGAAAAAGTGGCGGTTGAGACAAGACGATGCCTTGCGGGTTGGGGCGCGGCGCGACATAATCACTCCAACTTTCGGGCTGGCCAGAGCCTCCGAGACGCCCACCCCAGAGCAGGATGCTCAGCCGTACTTTGAGACGGGAACGGGTCGAAACGTGGACGACATCTTTTTGCCCAGCGGTCGACTTCGACCGGACATTCTGGACGAGGCGACAACCCGCGTGCTGCGCGAGGCGCTGGCACACACCCGCGCCACCAACTGGGACAGCGTTCGCACGCCGCACCTGTTCATGGGCCTTCTGGCCGCGCCGGACTCGGGCGTCTTCAAGTGGGCAACCAAACTTGGAGCAGACCTGCCCGGCCTCCTCGAACAGTTCCGCGAACTGTTCCACCAACCCAATGCCGAACCCGTTCCCCCGCTCTTGCTCAACCGCGAATTTCTCTCCGACAACGTAATTCGGCTGCTCCGAGACGCGCACGATCGGGCCGAAGATTGCGGTCGCGGACACCTCAGCCCAATGGATCTCCTCATCACCCTGTTCACCACACCAAACAGCATCGTTGCGGAGTGCTTTGAGCGCATCGGCGTAACGGCCGCCAAGCTCACCGAACTGGCCGTGCTTGCTGAACGGGACGCACCAGCAAAGTAGTGTGAGTGCGAGTGTGAGTGTGAGTGAAAAACAGGGAAAGGCAGAAGACCAGAAGCGTTCTTGGCTCTGGTCTTCTGTCTTCTTGTCTTCACTCTTCTTGTCTTCACTCACACTCACACTCGCACTCACACTACTTCCGCTCCCAGCGCAATTCGCACTTTTTAGACGCACCCCGGCGACATCCGCGGAAAGTTTGCACTAGGCTTGCGGCGACTCGAAAAGTCTCGTTGTGCCGCGCGCTTCCCCGTCGCTCGCGGTCTGGGAGCGTCACGTCATGATGCGTATCGCGCGTTTTCCGAGCCGGACGGCTCGTCGTGGGTCAATCCTGCCCATGCTCGGTGTGTGCATAATCGCGCTGTTTGCGTTTGTGGGTTTGGCCGTAGACTTGGGCATCCTCGCGGTGTCGAGAACGCAGAGCCAGAACGCGGCCGATGTGGCTTCTCTGGTCGGGTGCCGAACGTTAAACAACAAAGACGGTGTCTTGTACAGCAACCTGCCCGCGGCAATCGTGGCCGCTCGGAACGAAGTCACGTCAAACCCGCACCTCAGCGCGCTGTTGACGAACGCCCAGATCAGCAAGATCGAAGTGGGGCAATACCTCTACGACACCAACACCCAGACGTTCCAGGTTTCGACCTGGGTGGACGTGACCAGCGGCGGGGCCGTCAACCCGCCCACCGGGTCGTGGACGGGCATGCGGATTACGCTCACCATCGCGCAGCCGACGTACTTCATGCGCGTGTTCGGCGTGACGAGTATGCCCAGCGGGGCACGAGCGACAGCCGTGTATCGCCCGCGTGACATCGCGTTCGTTCTGGACATGACCGGGTCGATGGCCTACGCCTGTATCTACAATCACCAAAACAAGTCGCACAATCCGGACACCTCGGTGCCCGGTTTTGGACACTATATCAGCACGCAGAGCAACCTGATTTCCAGCACGAACTTGACGATCGGCAGTAACGAAGCCGCCAGCCGGAACAATTACACCATCACGACACCAGCCGGCCCGCCGATCATTCGCAACTTCTACTTCGATCCGAGCAATCTGGCTACACCCACCACTCCGGCCTTCCCACTGACCACCAATGGCGGCAATCCGAATCTGCTCAATGCCTTCCACCGGTGGAGTCCACCCGAGAGCGGAGGCGACTCGACGAACTACATCGGGGTCACCTACGACTTCACGGGCTACGACGCCTTCCATGTCGGCACCGAAGCCACTCCGAAGGGGCCGACACCCGCGCCCGACTCGTTCAAGACGATGACCGATGACGCCGGCGTCACCTACGTGGGCGACCGGTGGCGCAGAGGGAATGGCGCGATTGACAAGACGAACACGAGCTGGTCGACGAGTTCCACGACCACGCGGAGTGCCTACAACGCCGCCGATCTGCTTGGCTACAGCACCCCACTGACAACCGGGAGCTGGAACAACTTCCGCGATCCTGTGTGGGAGAAGTGGGGATACGATCTGGATGTCCTGAAATATCGCACCCAGCGCGGCGTGAGCGGCCCGATGGATCCGGCTGTGTTCAAAGCTAACAACGGCAACAGCGACGACAACATTCTGTTGCCGACGGCCGACCGGTTCGTTGGCTACTCGATGGGACCGAGCTACTGGGGGAAGACATTCTACATCTGGCCGCCCGACCCGCGATGGGGCAATCCGAACGGAGGGGCGCCTGCGGGCGGGTCGGTGAACCCGGCCTCGCTGCACACCACCCTGCAGGCCAAGGATGTCAACGGCAACTGGATCTGCGACTGGCGCCGGCGATTCTTCTTGAAGTCCAACGCCACCGCGCTTGATCCGCAGGCAGACAATAACACCGGCAACGGGAGCGGTTCGGGTGCCTTTGACGAGATCAACGAGGTGTTGCTCGGGACGGGAAACTTCACTCTCTCCGGATCGCCCTTCCAGGTCAACTACCCGGCCATACTGAAGTGGATCAAGAGCGGGCCACAGACTCTTCCGCCAAACCTCCGGGCCGGGCGGGTCCTCTACTACAGTTCGATTCCCGACGACGTGGATACGTCCACCGGGACGACCCAGGAGCAACTGGATAAGGCGTTCTGGAAGAACTACATCGACTTCGTGTTGGGCATTGGCAACTACAATTCGACCACGAACCTCTACGGAGCGGCGGATAGTTGGTCGGTCAATCCCGTGGGGAACCTGACGGGCGACCTGACCCAATACACGTTTACGTGGGAGGGGACAGCCTCGCGGCCCTACATGCGTTATACGGCCAGTCCGAAGCGTCCGCGACAGCACATGTGGTTCGGCCCGTTGAGCATGGTTCACTTCATGAACCGAGCCACGACCAGCAAGGACAACTGGCTGCCGGGAACCTGCTACGAGGCTCAGAATTGGCAACTCAAGGCGGGTATGCAATCCGTGTTGGAGGACGTGAAAAACAACCACCCCAACGACGTCGCGGGTGTGGTCATGTTCGCGGCTCCTCAACACAACGGGATTCGCTCCCCGATGAGCCAGGACTACAAGGCGCTCAAGAACTGCTTGTTCTACCCCAAGAACCTGCTCCCCGTGATCAACACCGGTGACATCACCACCGAATACCGGCCGTATACCAACACGAGTCTCAGCGGCTACCAGGACGTGGAGATTCCCAACGCGGTTGGAAGTACCGACCCGAATACGGGACTGGCCTACGCGTACAACCTCCTGTCTCCTTCCTCGATCCCAGCCGCAACCGCGCTGGGAGCCGGAGGCGGTCGGCGGGGAGCACAGAAACTCGTCATCTTCGAGACGGACGGGGTGCCGAACACCTACCGGACGACAACGTTCAACCCGCGTGGGTATAATTCGTACTACACGGTCGGAAACTCCAGCGGTAACATCGGCAACGGAAACCAGACGACGATGGACGAGGCGTATGAGGTGATTCAGCAAATCGTCAAGCCGATGGCGACCACTGCCACCACCGGAACAACCACCGGCGCGGACAGCGGATATAGCTTGCCGAACGCCCCGGCACGTGTCTACCCGATTGGCTTCGGCGACCTGTTCGACGTGGACCTTGCCCCGAACGCCACCTTCCGCGACACGGCTCTGGACTTCCTCGGCCACTGCGCGGAATACGGTGGCACCGGACCGCCGAATACCGACCTCTCCCCGAATTACGTCATCACCGGTCCTTACCAACAGCGCATTAACCGCCTGCGAGATGCCCTGGAACGCATCTTCCAGAGTGGAACGTCTGTTGTGCTGGTGGAGTGAGCAACTTGGCTTTGGCCAGCCGTCTGCTTCCCCCGCCCGTCCACAAACCGTGGGCGGGCTTTTTTCGTTTGGGGCACTTTTTTGTGTCTGGCGTGAGCTATGTTTCTTGACGGCAACAGTGTTAACGGAAACGCCGAAGGTGGAGCGAAGCGGAAGTTCCGTTTCCGGACCACACCAGTTCCCCTCCTCACGAGGAATCGGACGTGACGGCTGCCGCGGTATTCGACAAGGTCGTGAAGACGTATCCCATCGGGCTTTTGGGTCGCAGCGGCGTTCCGGCGGTGCAGGGTGTGTCGCTGACCATTCCCACAGGTCGCGTGTTCGGGCTTCTTGGCCCCAACCGAGCTGGGAAGACAACCCTCCTGAAGATTCTGCTGTCGCTGGTTCATCCGACTTCGGGAACCGTGACGCGACTGGATGCACCTCTCTCCAACCGCCAGACGCTTGGCCGCATCGGCTACATGCACGAGAACCACGCCTTTCCGCGATACCTCTCGGCGGCGGAGTTGCTCGGCTTCTACGGTGGACTATCGGGAGTGCCCTCGAATGCGCTTGGCGAGCGCGTCACGTCGCTTCTGGAGCGCGTCGGACTGGCCGACCGCAAGGACGAACCGATCGCGCGCTTTAGCAAGGGCATGGTTCAACGACTTGGCCTGGCTCAGGCGCTCATCAACGATCCCGATCTGCTGATCCTGGATGAACCGACCGAAGGGCTGGATCTCCAGGGTCGGCAACTGCTTCGTCAGGTGGTGCGGGAGCGGAAAGCCGCAGGCAAAACTATTCTCCTCGTGTCGCACGTCTTGACCGAAGTTCAGGAGTTGTGCGATTCGGCCGCGGTGCTAATCGCTGGTCGAGTGAAGTACAACGGCGCGGTGAGCGATCTGTTGCGCGATCCGAAGACCGGCAGCACGCGGACGCTGGAGAACGCTCTGGCGCGGATGTATCAGGAGGCGGCATGAACACACTGCCCGATGCGATTCGTACTGTTCGCTGGATGGTGCGCGACACGTTCCGTCAGTCGCTGGCATCGAAGCTCTTCTGGGTGATGCTTGGGCTGACCGTACTCTGCACGGCATTTGCTCTGAGTGTCTCCGTAAACGGAGATGAGGAGCACAAGCGTCACCCCTACGAACTGCCGATCTACATGCCTCAGGGGCAGGGCACGGATGGCATTCGCGAGGTTCGCGGAGAGGTGACTGTCGGCTTCGGAATGGTGAAGTACCCGATCGCCAAGAACCGGGCGGACTCCGTTCGGGAACTGCAACTGTGGCTGGCGGGCGTGCTGGCCGACACCGCGGGCGTTCTGCTTGCGCTGTTGTGGACCGCGGGGTTCTTGCCGTCATTTTTGGAGCCGGCCGCGGTCACGGTCCTGTTAGCCAAACCAGCACCGAGATGGTCGGTTCTCGTGGGCAAGTATGTCGGAGTGGTGTTGTTCGTTGCGCTTCACGCCACGCTCTTTGTCGCGGGGACGTGGTTCGGGCTGGGACTGTCCACCGGCGTGTGGGAGATGAGTTACTGGCTGGCGGTGCCGCTGTTGGTGGCGAACTTCGTGGTGTTCTATGCCTTCAGCGCGTTCCTCGCGGTGTGTACGCGAAGCACGGTGGTAAGCATCTTCGGCACGCTGTTGTTCTGGGTGCTCTGCTGGGCGATGAACTTTACTTACTTGCGGCTGACCGCGTTTCCGATTGAAGGCATCACGCCGATGGCGTCGTTTTTGGTGGACGCGGGGTACTGGGTGTTGCCCAAGCCTCTGGACATGAGCGGGATTTTCTTCGACGCGATGAACGCGGGGCAGTATTCGGCTCCGGTGCCAGAACTGGCCGAAGTCAAGCAGAAGGGAATGTTCCGCCCGGAACTGGCGGTGTTCACGTCGCTGTTATTCGCCGCGGGCGTCCTGGCCATCGCTGCCCACGAGTTCCGCAACATGGACTATTGACGGAGTAGTGTGAGTGCGAGTGCGAGTGTGAGTGAAAAGGCAGAAGACCGAAGGGTGAGTGAAAGCCAAAGACAGAAGACCGGAGGCAAGAGTGCTTCTGGACTTCTGTCTTACTCTTTTCTCACACTCACACTCGCACTCACACTTGCGAAGCACTCACACTCGCACTACTCAGAGGTGTCCTTTCGGCGAAGCACCTTTGCCATCGCGTAGCCGAGGCCGACGGCAGAGAGTACGCCAGCGGCTCCAATGGCGAGCATGATCCAGTCGCGTCGATCCGGTGGCCACAATCGACGCTCTGGAAGGCGAGCTATCGGGGAAGCCATCGCGGATGTGGATGCGGCCGGAGCCGGGACCAGTTCGGTTACCAGTTCGACTTCGACCTCGTCGGGAGCCGGCGGTCGAACCTTCGCAGCGGGGACAGGTGCAGGAGCAGTGACAGGAGCTGGAGCCGGGCGGGGTTGAGTCGGGGAACTGCGAACCGCGGGCGCGGGGACCGTGCCCGACTTCGCCGGCGCAGCCTTCGGTGGCGCGCCCAGCGTGGGCGCTGGAGCCGTTCCCGGCTTGGTCGGTTG
>JAKEEV010000002.1 GCA_022616395.1 Planctomycetia bacterium
AACGCCGGCGGTTCGACGGGGCTTTGTCGAACCGCCGGCGTTAGCCGGCTGGGTGGATTGGGCATTGTCGAACCGCCGGCGTTAGCCGGCTGGGTTGGCTTACCACAACTCGTCTTCGCAGCCACGAAATGAGTTACTCCAACTCATACAGGTAGGCCGCGGCTCCGGGACGTTTGATTTCGCGCTGACACGGTCCGCGAGCGTCGAGCGTCGTGCGAATCACCGTCTCCTCGTCCGCGTGGCGGTGGCTGACAATCACCCAGACGCGACCGCGCAACTTCGCTAACTCCGCGCGATAACCCGCCAGGTTTCCGCGATGCTCAGCACCGAGCGTGATGACTTGCGCTGGGAGTGGCTGCTCGCGTGTGTAGAACGTGAACGCCGGGCCGGCTCCGTAGTAAACGTAAACGCAATCTCCGGGCTGAATCTCGGAGCGCACTTCTTTCAGAACGGGTTGTAGTTGCTCGTGTCGGGTTGGCTTGCGAAGCTCCTCGGACGCCTCCCAGAGCGGAGCAAGCACAATCAGACTTAAAAGCGCGATGGCGGCGAATCGGTTCTTCTGCTTCAGTGTGTCGAAGACTATCCACGCCCCGCTCGCCACCAGGAGCACCGCCAACGGAACCAGAAATAGCATCAGCCGCCCGCCGATCGGATACTTGTGCAGCCCGGACGCGACAAGCACCAGCAACACAGGTACCGCAAGCGCCACGGCAATCGGCCAGCGTTCGCGAGCGAATTCGCGCAAGCCAATGAGGGCGAGCGCCGCGGCCAGTCCGCCAAGCGGCACCAGTGACCCGCCGAACCCGCCCGGTACCGTGAAAAACGCAATCGCGTGATCGACGATCCACGCCAGATCGCCGAGCGACTTCGGAGGAAGCGACAGAAAGTGCCCGGCCCAGTAATCCGTCAGGTAAGTGTTCCCGCCCAGTTGCTTCAAGGACATGAAATAGAACACACCAAAGCTCGCCAGCCAGCACCCGATGGAGAAGCCCGCTGCGAAAAACTTCGCGCGGTCGCGTTCCACAAGCGCGCGGGTCAACAGAGCAGTGCCGATCCCGCCAAGCACGAACGCGGCCGGATGCGAACACCAGACCACAAGCGCTCCCACCGCCGACAGCATCCCCCACCGCCACAATGCCCTCTCCCCGTTGGGGAGAGGGTGGCGAGGCGTTGCGAGCCGGGTGAGGGGTTCTTGGTTTGGCAGAGGAGAAGACCCCTCATCCGGTTCACTTCGTGAACCACCCTCTCCCCAACGGGGAGAGGGCGAAGACGGGACAAGCAATCCGAGCGAGATCGCGAGCAAGCTCACCGCGATGGCCGCGTCAGTCGCGTACTGCTTGCATTCGGCCGAGTAACTGATGAGGTGCGGAGAAAACGCGAGGAGCGCGACCGCTAGCACACTCGCAGGCGCCGGTAGCAGTTTCCGGGCGACCCACGCGAACGCAATCAATCCGGCAAGCGAACCGATGAAGGGCACCAGGCGCAGCGACCATTCCGCCGACCCGAAGGCTTCCACACACGCCTTGCACGCGAGCAAGAAGCCGACCGGTGCGCCCTGGTTGTAATCGAGCGGTTCGAGCAGTTGCGCGGGCGTGCGGTGAACAAGGTTCAGCGCCAGCATCGACTCGTCGAGCCAGAGAGAACGGTCGAAAGAGAACGCCGCCGCGCGCAATCCTCCTCCGAATAGCACAAGACCCACCAGAGCCACCACCAGCATGTGTGACGTAACGGGTGGCTGCTGTGGTTCCACCACCGCGACAGTGCGGATCGTTGGCTGCAGGCGATTGACAACGGGCGAATCCAGGGGCAACACGTCCGTGCGATTCATTCTGTGTTCCTCAAAGAGGGCGGAACACGGTAGCACTCTTGGAGCAGAGGGTTCAACCCCAACGACAAACCTTTTCTTCAGAATGAAATCAACCGGAATCTTTGGCATCCGAAATGCGAAACCAATCCTCGCCGGTTGTCGTCTGGTGATGAAACGAGTAGCATCAGGTGAGTTCATCGATTCTCACACTGACAACACCGTGAACATTCGCACCTTCAAACCCGGCGACGAAGTGACTCAGGCGGCGTTATTCAACGTTGCCGCGTTCTCGCTGCCGGGGTTCAAGCCGGCCAACGCCGAAGACGTGAAGAAACGGACACGCGGTCGCGGATTCGATCCCACCACACGCGTTTATGCCGAAGAAGGCAATCAGGTGGTCGGCTACTGCACGCTGGAACCCGAACAGGAACGAATCAGCTTCCCGTGGTGCAAGAAGGGGCACGAATCCGCCGCCGGGCCGCTGTTCGATGCCGCGTTGCAAGCGGCTGGCGAACGCGGACTGAAGAAAGTCTTCGCCGCGTATCGCAGAGACTGGGAACCCGTGTTGAAGTTCTTCGCGGATCGCGGATTTGCCGTTGCACGCGAAGTGATTAACTACTGGGCCGATCCGGTCGATCTGCCAACTCAGGTGAGCCGCACCAAGCTGCCAATCAACCGCCTTCAGCGCACCGACATCCCCGCGCTGGCCGCGATGGGCAAGGGCGTACTCCGGTTGCCCGAAGACAAGCTCGAAAACTACTTCTTCGCAAACCCGTATTTCCCCGCGGAGTCGCTGTTGGTGTTGCGATCACCGGAAGGCACACCGCTGGCAATCGGCATCGGGCTGGAGAGCGCTACTTACGCGGACGTGAAGAAGGTCGACCCGCTCGCTCCGTGTTTCCGGCTCGGCGCGTTCGGCTCGGAAGGGTTCAACACCAAGCGAGTCAACGGGCTGTTCAGCTTCCTGGTCGCAAGCCCTGGTAACGCGCTGACGGCGGGCCTTGCTCTGCTTACCGAAGCATCCCAGGAAATGACCGACGGCACGGTGACCGCAATCGCGGCTCAATGCCCTTCCGACGCCCCTCACCTCCTCGCGTTCTACGCACGCTACTTCAAGGAACAGGGCCGCTTTCCGATGCTGGAGAAGCTTCTGTAGAAACTCAGTAATCAGTGAACAGTGATCAGTGATCAGTATCTCTGGTTACTGTTCACTGATTACTGCTTACTGATCACTGGCTGTTCCCCATGTGGGCCATTCTGAGCGACATTCACGGCAACCTCGAAGCGCTCGACGCGGTGCTGGCCGACATTGCCCGTCGGCCGGTGGGTGCGATCTTCTGTCTTGGCGACATCGTCGGCTATGGCCCGAATCCGGTCGAGTGCATCGACCGCGCAATGAAGTGGGATGTGGTGCTGTTGGGGAATCACGATCAAGCCGCGATGGTCAACCCGGACGGATTCGGCGCATTCGCTGAGCGAGCAATCTTCTGGACTCGCCACATTCTGGAATCGACCGGCAGGAACGACTTGTGGAACTTCCTTGCTGAGCGCCCGCGATCCCATCGCGAAGGCGACTTCCTCTTCGTTCATGGCTCTCCACGCAACCCAACCAACGAATACATCTTTCCCGAAGACATCTTCAACGAACAGAAGTTAACGAAGATCGCCGCGATGATGGAACGCTATTGCTTCTGCGGGCACACACACATGCCCGGTGTGTTCGTCGAACTGGGAGTCGGTTCACAGCGGCAAGTCTTCGCGCCCGAAGAGATTCACCACTTCTGGCGCTTTGATGGGCGAAAGACCATCGTGAACGTCGGCTCGGTGGGTCAACCGCGAGACGGGAACTGGCGGGCGTGTTATGTGCTCGTGGATGGCTGGGACGTGTGGTTCCGACGAGTTGAATACGACTGGCAAACGACACGCGACAAGATTTATAAGCTCCCCGACATCGACGACTTCTACGGTGATCGCCTCGGCGAAGGCCGGTGAGGGCTTCTCTTCTCCTCCAACACTCCACGCTCATGACCGCTGACGATATCATCCGCCTTCTGCAACTCCAGCCGCATCCGGTGGAAGGCGGCTTCTTCCGCGAAACGTATCGTTCCTTCGCAACGCTCCCCGCGTCCGCGCTCCCTGAGCATCGAGCAGACCGGAGCGTGTCCACCGCGATCTACTACCTGCTCAAGCCGGGGCATGTCTCGGAGCTTCACGTGTTGCCCGGCGACGAGGTGTTCCACTTCTACTTGGGTTCGCCGGTGAAGATGCTTCAACTGTGGCCGGACGGGAACGGCAAGGAAGTGATTCTCGGCTCGAACATCGCTACGGGTGAAGCGCCACAACTCGTGGTGCCCGGAGGAGTGTGGCAGGGAACGCATTTGATCGCGGAGAGCGGTTTCGCGCTGCTTGGTTGCACCGTAGCACCCGGTTTCGACTACGCGGACTATCGCGGAGCGAGTCGTGCGGAACTCACAGCCAAGTGGCCCGCGTTCGCGGAGCAAATCAAGAAACTCACTCCGCGGGGGTGAATTCAGGCGAACCCGGCCGCAAGGCCGGTGGGTAACTTGACCCGCCGGCCTTGCGGCCGGGGTTCGCCTCATAACGTCTTCAGATACTCAATGACCTGCGATCTTTCCTCGTCCGTGAGGGCATCTCCGTAAGTGTGGCCCCCATTGCCGCGGCCGGACTTCGATGTGTCGTAAATCTTTCGCTTCTCGAACGGCGAAAGCTTGTCGCTCGGCGGTTCGCGAAGCACCGTCACCTTCCAGCCGACTTTCTCCTTGTCGTAATCGGCCTCGCCCGTCTTGAAGCTTCTCGTGTAGAGCTTCGGCCGCTCTTTCGAGTCCAGCACGCCGTGAAGTGTCGGCACGCTGCCGTTGTGGAAGTACGGAGCCGTGGCCCAAATCCCATCGAGCGGCGGTGCCTGATAGCCCGCGGTCTGGCGGAACGGCTTGCCATCGAACTTCCAGTCACCTTTCTCCTGACCGAACCACGACGCGGAGTAATCCTCTCCGTAACCGATCTCGATCCCCTTGTGCCGGTTCGGGTCCGTGCTGATCTCACTCAGCGGAATCACCTTGTTTGGGTAAGTCCATTTGTCTCCGTAAGTGCCATGACACTTCGAGCAGTTCTCCTTGAACACCGCCTCGCCCTTTGTCGCCTTCATCTTGTCGATGGCGAACGGATACTTCGGCGGTTCGATGCTCAGGAGGTATTGCTGCACGTCGCGGAAGGCCGGTTCGTGCTTCTCGAAGTCCTTCGGTTTGGTGAACGGGTGCATCATAAACTGCATGAGCGTGCGAACAGAGCGTGCATCAGTGGCTCCGGTGTGATAGATCGTTTTCTTCTTCTTCATGAGCCACCACGCGGGCACATCTTCGCAAAGATCGTCGTGCAGGCCGAGGTTCTTCCACTCTCCCTTCAAACTCAAATCCGCCTTGCGGAAGCCGAGTAGGTACACGCCGAAGCCGCCCGCCTCACTCGTTCCGCGAACATTGCTGAACGTGAACGGCAGTTTGCCGGAGAGTCCATCGGCCTTCGCCAGTTCCTCGAAGAGAGCTTGAATGTCCAGCGTGCTGTTCCCGAGTCCGATATAGCTTTTGCCCATGATCGAACCGCCGTGACAGAGCATGCAGTCCGTACCGACGCCCATCGCGGTGATGCGCGGAGCTTTGCGAAGCCCCATCGGGAATCCGTCGTTGGGGTAAGGAGCCGCGTGCAATCCATAGCGTTCGAGCAAAGCCGCGTTGTAGTCGGCGGGCTTCTGTGTCACGCCCCACTGCTTCCACGCATTGGGAAGCGCGGTCGATTTCCAGAACGCGGGGATGAACGGCGTTTCTGTCAGCGCCTTGTAACCCTTCTGCGCGGGAGTCAATTCCTTCTCCGCGCCGAAAGCCGGAGCGACAATCACACACGCGAACATCACAACGAACCACTTCATCGGCAATTCCTCTGGGTGAGCCAGTATTCGCAATGATACTCACCGCGGATGCGATGCTCAACGCAACACAGAGTAGCCCGCCACTCCGTGGCGGTGTCTTTGAAGAATCCGCCACGGAGTGGCGGGCTACTTTGAGTCCACCTTGCGAACGCCTTCCTCCGTTTGATACAGTCTTCGCGGGGGTTGTTATGCACTGCTTGGTAACTGGTGCGGCCGGGTTCATCGGCTCGCATTTGTGTGAACGCTTGCTCGCGGATGGCCACGCGGTCACCGGAGTCGATTGCTTCACGGACTATTACCCGCGAACGATCAAGGAACGCAACCTCGCGGGCTTTCGCGATCACCAACACTTCCGATTTCGTGAACTCGATCTTTCCGAAGGCATACCTGCGGAAGTCGTGAAGGGCGCGGAGTGGGTGTTCCACCTCGCGGCGATGGCGGGCCTGACGCGAAGCTGGCTCGACTTCGACTCCTACAACCGCCACAACCTCACCGCGACACACCGCCTTCTGGAAGCGCTCAAGGTTGTGCCCACATTGAAGAAGCTGATCTACGCGAGCACATCGAGTGTATATGGCAAGTACGCAAGCGGTGACGAATCACTCCCAACGCGACCAAGTTCGCCTTATGGCATCACGAAGCTCGCGGCGGAGCAGTTGTGTCGCGTGTATGGCGACGAGTTCGGCCTTCCGTGTGTGGTGCTGAGATACTTCAGCGTCTACGGCCCTCGTCAACGCCCGGAGATGGGCTATCACCTGTTCATCAATGCAATACTCAAGGGAAAGCCAATTACGCTGACAGGAGACGGCTTGCAAGTGCGCGGAAATACGTACATCGCGGACTGCGTGGAAGCAACAGTGCGTGCGACTCAGGCAACACCGGGCGAAACCTTCAACCTCGGTGGCGGAGAGTTGGTCACGGTGCTGGAAGTGTTCAAGAAGCTCGAAAAGATCATCGGCAAGCCCGCGCTCATCGAGAAGCACCCTCCACGCAAAGGCGACCAACTCGCCACCGGCGCGGATGTGTCAAAGCTCCTGCGCCACCTCGGATGGAAGCCAACAACAAGCCTCGCTGAGGGTTTAGCAAAGCAGGTGGAGTGGCAGAAATCGCTCCTGTAACCCGCGAGGGCAACATGCTCGCTCGCATCGTGATTGGCTGCATCGCCCTCTGCGCGCTGGCGTTCGCATCGCTCGCCGACGAACCGAAGGAAACCAAACTCAAGCCAACTCTCGTCTTCTCTGGCACGCACAGCGCGATTCGGAACGAGACGTTCAACGTGATTGCGACAAAAGAGGGCTGGGAGAAACTCTGGAAGCAACATCGAGGGGACGACTTCCGCTTCACCGAATCGCAGCAGGAGTTGAACATCGACTTTGAAACGCATTACGTCGTCGCGATCTTCACCGGCTGCGGTGAATTGTGCTGGATTACGCCAAGACAGCGCGGCGACGTCATCGCGATCGGCTTCGACTTTGAAATCTTCTCAACCGAAGGCCGACCACCAGAGCAGACCGAGCACGAGAAGACGAAGGAGCGGGCCGCGTCGTCGTATGCGTTCGTTGTCCTGCCGAAGCCCGTCAAGTTGGTCGTGATCGAGAAGAACTTCGAGCATCGACGTGGCAAACCGCCCCTCTGGAAAGAACAGTTCCGGTTCCCGGCACCAAAGGACAAGAAGTAACCTCAAAGGACAGCACGGATGCTCGACTTTCTCAACCGACACCTGATGCACCCGTTCATGGCGTGGCGGGAGCGCAGCAAGCACCTTCAACACTTCCGCACGCTCCTTGAGCGTCAGTACGAGTCGCCGGAAGTCATCCGCGCACGGCAACTCTCCGCGCTACGGTTACAGCTTCGGCACGCGTGGGACACGGTGCCCTATTACCGAGCCGCGTGGACCAAAGCCGGCGTGCATCCCAACGACGTGCGCGAACTGAGCGACCTCGAAGCGTTTCCAATACTCACGAAAGCCGACATTCGCAGACATAACCGCGCGCTTGTCTCCTCCGCGTTCGATATTTCCGCACTGCGCGTGAAGCGAACCTCTGGTTCAACGGGTGTACCACTCACGATCTATTGCGATGAAGACGCGATGCAGTGGAAAGCCGCCTGCACGCTGCGTTCCGATGAATGGAGCGGCTGGAGGCTCGGTCAACGAGTCGCGAAGGTGTGGGGCAACCCGGAGTACCTGCACTTCGGGCTTCGCGGCCGATTGCGGAATTACTTCCTCGACCGCGCGGTGTATCTCGACACGCTCCACCTCAACGACGAACGCAGCGCGTTGTTCGCAAACACAATCCGAAGGCGTCAACCGGGGCTGATCTTCGGTCACGCTCACTCGCTGTACCTCGTTGCGTGTGCAATGAAGAAGTCCCGCGTGATGGACGTGCGGCCCAACGGCATCATCTCCACCGCGATGATCCTTCACGACTGGCAGCGGAGCGTCATCGAGCAAGTCTTCGGCTGCAAGGTGACCAACCGCTACGGCTGTGAGGAAGTCAGCCTCATCGCCAGTGAGTGCGAGGAGCACAACGGGCTGCACATCAACGCCGATTCGCTCTACACCGAAGTGCCAAGCGACGAGAAGCTGCTCGTTACCGATCTTTGCAACCGCGGGATGCCGCTGATTCGCTATCAGGTCGGCGATGTGGTCGTGCCGGCGAATCGCCTGTGCAAGTGCGGTCGCGGACTTCCGATGATCGAGCGTGTCGAAGGCAGAGAGGCCGATTATGTGCTCACGCCCGCCGGTCGGCTCATTTCCGGCATCTCGCTGACGGAAAACTTCGCGCTACTCATCCCCGGTACGGCTCAGGTGCAGATTGTGCAGGAGTCAATCACGCAGTTGCGGATTCGACTGGTCGCGGATGATGAGTTCGGAGACACGAGCCGCAGGAAGATCGCGGAGTTGGTTCGCGACACCTTCGGCGAAAGCGTGACGCACGATGTGGAACTGGTGGACGCGATCCCGCAGGAGCCAAGCGGCAAGTATCGCTTCTGCATCTCGAAAGTCGCCCGCGAGCGGATGCAGGAGATGAGCGTATGAGTGAAGAACCCGCCCCCCAACCCCCTCCCTGCAGGGAGGGGGAGAAAGACGCGGATCGTTCGAGTCTATCGATTCCTCCAACCGCAAACTCCCCCTTCCCTTTAGGAAGGGGGGTTGGGGGGGTAGGTCCGAGAACCTCCGTCATCATGGCCGCGAAGAACTACGCTCGCTTCCTGCCCGAAGCGGTCGAGTCGGTGTTCGCGCAGACTTTCACGGATTGGGAACTCTTAATCATCGACGACGGCTCTTCGGACAACACACCACAAGCCGTGCGGCCTTACCTTGCCGATTCGCGCGTGAGGTATTTCCGCTCGGATGCGCTCGGTCAATCGCGCGCGAAGAATCTGGGCATTGCCTTGAGTCGCGCGCCGTTGGTCGCGTTTCTGGATGCGGACGATGCATGGGAGCCAACGAAGTTAGAGAAGCAACTCGCGATCTTCTCCGCGAAGCCGGACGTCGGTGTCGTGTTCTGCAAGCGGTCGCTGATGGACGAGGGGGGGAAGCCACTTGCTGCGAAAACCAACGAGCCGCGACCGCAAGGGATCAGTTCAAGTTCCCGCTCCCGCTGGTCGCGGCTCGTTGGATCGCTGAAACCTCACCCGCTCCCTGACGGTCGCGGCTCCGAACGAGGATTCGTTCTGCCCGCGATGTTCACGCAGAACTTCGTCTGCTTCTCGTCGTGCGTGGTGAAGCGGGAAGTGTTCGCGCACGTCGGGGCGTTCGATCCGCAGTGGGATCTCGCCATCGACTACGACCTGTGGCTTCGCGTTGCAAAGTTCCACGCCTTCGATTTCGTCGATGAAGAACTTGTTCGCTACCGCACCGGGCACGGGAACCTCTCCAAGAAACTCCGCGACCGCGTGGACACCGCCATGTCCATCATGCATCGCGCGGAAACGCGCTATGGTGTCGCGGAGAAAGTGCCGTCCGAAGTGATCGCCGACGGCTACGCTTCGACATGCCAGACGCTTGCCTACACAATGCGTGCGACTGAGCCAGTCACTTCCGCGCGCTGGTATCTTCGGGCGCTATCGTGGCCAGCGCGTCGATTCATCTCGCTGAAGGGACTTGTCGCCTGCGCTCTGACCTCAGCGCGCCCGAAGCGCGCTGAGGGAGCGGCCGAGAACGCGACGGAGAACCTGTAGGACAGGTGTCCAGCCTGTCCTACAGAACACGACAGGCAAGATGCCTGTCCTACAAATCTCAATACAGACCCAAATCCAGCGCGTTGGTCAGCGCTCGGGCAACCCACCATGCTCCGCTGCGCCACTTGGCGTGAATCTTCACCACCGCCAACGCGCCGGGATCAACGGCGATGTCCGGGTCGTTCAACTCAACTTCCACCAGATAAACTTGCGCGAGTGGAACGAGCAAGTTCGGGTCTTCGCTCGGCTTGACCGCAAGCGACCCTCCTCCGCGTTGCGTCAGCGCCAGCGGCACCGTCGCGGCATTTTGGGCCGGGAGGCGCCGAAGTTTGCCCGTGAACGTGCGGTCGGTGCGTCCCTTGATAAACACCGACACGTCGAGCACTCCGCGAACAGCCAGATCGTCCTTGAGTAAGCGATAGTCGGGCGGCGTGATGGGTACTTTCACAATGAGTCGGGAAGGATCGCCGACCGCGAACACCGGCGTGTGCTCCGCGTACCCCTTGTCGAAGAGTTTGCCGAGTTCATCGCGCTTCGGTGCGGTGACCAGCAATCCACCACGAGGGGCTTTCAGTTCCGCCACACGTTCGCGTCGGGCGAGCAGGCGAGTGACCTCCTCGTCGGCGGTCTCCGCTTTCTCGCGAGCGCGTTTGGCCTCATCCGCGAAGTCCCGCTCGGCCACTTTGTCGCCGAGGATGCGCGCCTCGCGAACGGCGTTATCGAGTTTCTGGGCCTCGCGCCGTTGCTGGTCGCGCACGGCTTTCGCGCGACCCAGCTCGATCTCCAGAGTCCTGCTCTTGAACCGAGCCAGCACCTGCCCTCGGCGCACCGAATCGCTTGGGCCAACTTCCAGCGACTCCATCTCTGCTGATTCCGGCAAGAGCACCGCTTCCACCGATCCCGGATCAAGCGACACCAGTCCCGTCTCGTGAACCCGGCTCACCGGCAACGGAAGGAAGAAGAACGCCAGGATCAGCGCGACGAACACACCGAGCGTGATGTATACGCGCTTCGCTTTCATGTCTGGCAACCGCCCACGCTGGCGAATGTTCTTGATGACCCGATACATCGGCCAGATGAAGAGCGACGCCAGCGACAGAACCGCCAACATCTGGCTGAGGATTTTCAACTTCGGGCCAAGAAAGTCTGCCAAAAACCACAGAATGCTAAACGTAATCACCCAGCGATACACCCAACTGGTAATCGCATAGATCACGAAGAGCCACTTCCGCCACGGAGCCATATAGACATCCGGCGGAACCTCCACACCCAGACACTTGCTCAAAAACAAGTTGTTGAGGAACTTGTTCGACTTCTCCCGCAAGTTCGGCACTTCCAGCCAGTCGGCCAGAATGTAGTAGCCATCGAAGCGCATCAGCGGGTTGGCATTAAACATCACCGTGGAGACCGAACACAATACCATCACACACAGCGCGATGTTATTCACCACCGGATAGGTTGGCGTATACCACCACACGAATGTCGCGATGGCCGCGATCACAAGTTCAACATAGATCCCGGCGAAGCTGATAATGATTCGCTTCCACTTGTCGGCAAGTGTCCACGCATCAGTCACGTTGGCATATAGACACGGCGATAGACACATCAGGAGTATGCCCATCTCGTGACATTCACCCTTGAACGCCTTACAACTCAAGCCGTGCCCGAACTCGTGAATAATCTTCACGATTCCAAGCGAAATCCACATATACAGCACCGAGTTCCAGGTGAAGAACTCCTGGTACGCGGGTAACTTGGCGTGGAACGTATCGAAGTGCAGCATCACGTGGATAGCCGCGGCCAACATCAGTCCAACACTCAGAACAAAGAACCACGTGGTGAAGATCCACCACAAATAGCGATACATCCACGTCAGTAACCGATCCGGGTCGAAGATCGGAATCTTGATGTAGAGGATATTGGTGAACGCCGCGAGCCGGCGCAGTCGGCGTTGCTTCCTTCGGCGGGTGAACAGGTGCTGAGCTGCTCCCGGCTGTTCGTTTTGCACTAGCCCCGCAGTGACCAGTTGCCGGGCGAAGCCTTCCAGATCGTTGAACTCCAGGCGCAGCGGCTTGAACTCGTCCTCGAAGGCGGTCTGCACTTCTTCCATCGTGTGCCGGCCATCGAATAGCCGGAACACAAAGAATTCCTGCTTGCTGAACCGGTAGTAACGCAGGCACACCGGGTCTTTGATGACGTGGAACGTCTTGCCTTCGTACTTCTGCTCAAACACCTGCAAGTCCGGCCGCACACGCAGCCGGACCTGTTTCCGCCGTTCGGCGGGGCTGTTCAGGTTAGTAGTAAGGTCCATGACAGGTTACCAGTTATCAGTTATCAGTAAGCAGTGATCAGTCATCAGTCGTCAGCAACCGGCGGTGACCGAGAGCTGATCACTGATGACTGATCACTGATAACTGGTGACTACGGATTGACGATGACAGTGGCGGAACTGCGGTCGAGCAGACCGAGTTCGTTTTTCATCTCGATGCGAACGGTGACGTAGCGCGCATCCGTGGCGTCGATGTTGACGATGCGACCGATTTGCTTCTTGGGAGCCTCTGAAGGCGGCTTCCACAGGTGAACGCTACCGGCCGTCGTGCCGACGACGAGGAACCGCTCGTCTGGAACCGGGCTGAACGCGGCCGTTGTGACTGGCACGCGACCGGGCGTGATGAGCCGACCGATTTCCGATCCGCGCCCGCCGGGTCGAGGGGCTTGCCACACTTGAACGGTGCCTTTCAGATCGCCCTCTCCTCCGGCTGTCGCGATGAAGTACGGAGGAAGTTTCTCTTCCGGCGTGCCGGGCGGGATGTGGTCGGGAGCAAACAGCGCGAACGTTGAGAACGCGCCCGACTGCCCGATGTTCTGAATCTGCCCGATGGTTTGCCCGTTGGCCGGGTCCACCAGGTCCATCCGCCCCTTGTCCTGATCGAAGAGCACCCTTGCGCCGTCGCGAGTCACGCCAAGGACATCAACGACCCCCGCTCGGTGGTCGATGGTGCGAATCACGGCCGCGCGATCGGCTCCGAGCTTCCATACCTTGATGGATCGGTCCTTCGACGCGGTGATGAGCGTGTTTTGCGGAGTGAAACTCACCGCCGTGACCGAATCGCGGTGCATGGCGTGCAGAGCGTAGAGCTTCTTGGCGGTCGCCAACTCCCAGATAAACACATCTCGACCCGCTGCGGTGGCGAAAAATCGTCCGTCGGGGCTGATGGCAATCGCCTGCACGCCGGAAGTGTGCGTCTCGGCCGGTTCGGACTTCGGCGAGGTCGGGAGTTTGTCGCGGTTGGTCAAATCCCACACGCGAATCCGGCCGTCATCCGCGCCGGTGATAACGAGCATTCCCCTGGCGGCGGGCGGAGTGGCCGCGACACTGCGAACGGCAACCGGGTGAGGAAGAGCGTGCGGAATGCGGGGCCGGTTCGCCTTCTTGTCGAGGTTCGGATCCCACACCAGAGCAGCGCCATCGGCGCCGACAGAGACCACAAGCGGGCCGTCGGTGTGAGCAGTGACCGCGATGCCGGTAACTTCCGAGCGATGTCCGCGATGTCCCTTCAGCGGAGCGCTTGGCAATGCCGGTTCGACCACGACGCGATCACCACGCTTTATCAGACCGGCGTATTCCACGTCAAGATTCCCTTCGAGCCTTACGCGCTCGGTGGACTGAATCTCCATGATTTTCTCGCCGGCCTTGACGTATTCGCCGGGTCGCTTGGAGATCGTGCGGATGATGCCTTTGACTCCGCTACGAACCTGATGTTTGCGGAGCATCACGAGCGCTTCGTTGTAGTCCGCCTCGGTCTTGGCGATGGTTTGAACCGCCTGGGCCAGGTTCTCCAGGAAGCGGGTGTGAGTAATCGTGGCGTCCAGCATCTCCGACTGTGAAGCGGCGACGCCAACTCCTTTCTTCGTCAGATCCAGCCGTGCCTTTGCGGCTTTCGCGCCGTCCGTCGCCGCAACTTTCGCCTCCCCAGCGGCGTCCTTGATCAGCTCGGCCCCTTGCATGCGGACGTGAATCAGTTGGTCGTCCAGATACGCCAGCACCTGTCCGGCCTCCACATCATCGCCCGCCATCACCTTTCGCATTGGTCGCGTTCTCTTCTCGTCCCGCGGGTGGTACACAATCAGCGCCTTTCCTTCCGGGGTCTTCATCAGCTCCTCGTATTCGCCCGGCTTGCAGTAGGTGGCGAAGATCTCGATGGTGCCGTCCACCTCGGCGGAGACAATCTGCCGCTCCTCGTACTGAACCGTGCAGTTGGGAATGATGATCTGCTCGCTCTGAGCAACGCCCGCGTAGTTCGGCGCCTTCGTCGCCGCGAAAAGCGGGTTGCCGACATCCGGGTTGGGTGTGTCGGGAGTGGCACTCACGATGGTGGTGTTTGAGTCGGCCGGAGGCGGTGACTTGCCGCAGCCGAAGAGAAACGCGGTCAGAGCGACCGGAACGGAGTAAAAGCCAAACCAGTGCGAACGCATGACGTGTCCTCCTTAATAGGACAAGTAAGGGGATAGTGGGGTTGCCGCCGGGGTCTGGCGCTCGCCAGCCGGCCGGTCGGCGGGACTGCATGTGAGCGTCGAGGCGTAAGCCCGACGGTATCGTTTTCAAAGAGCCGCGACCGCAAGGGAGCGGGAAGCCTTAACCGCTCCCTTGCGGTCGCGGCTCTTTGAAAACATAGAAACCAGTTCGCAAACACCGTCTTACGCCTCGACGCTCACGATCAGAAGAAGAAGATCACCTTCTCGTAGAACCACTCGTACACGCCGTGGAAGAGCGTGTATCCGAGGGGTTGGTCGCCACAGCGGATGCGGGTGCGGACTTCCAGACCGGTGACGAACATCTCGCGCGGGATTCGCTCCTCTTCCTTGATGCCGTCAACACTCAGTTTCACGTAAGCCGTGACAACCGGTTCGTTCTCGTCGTGTTCGTTCTTGTTGGGCACCGCTTCCGCGGCCATTTCGTCGCGGTAGAGCCAGCCGAGGTAGCTCGTGTCCGTCTGACTGGAGAGTAGCACATCCACTTCGAGATATTTGCGTCCAGCCTTATCAACCTTGTGTTGGTTGGGGTCGGCGAATGCCCGAAGCACCTGACCGACACTCCGTTGGGGAATCTTCAACTCGATGTGCCAGGGGCCTTCGAGGTTGCCGACACGAAGCAGTTCCTCGTTGGGGCGCATGGTGCGTCCGAGCAGACTTTCGCGTCGGTCGTCGTTGAGGACAGTCCAGCGCGTTGCGCCGATCGGGCGGGCGAGTTTGGTATCGAACGGCGGCGCAACAGCGCGGAAGTAGCCGCGAGTGTTCGGCTTGCCGGCGTTGTACTGGATGTTCCGGTCGTTGATGTCCTGGAGAGCTTTGTCTCGGCGCCCCTCAGCGGTTCCCTTCCTGGCGATGAGATTCAATCTCTGTTGTGGGTCGAGTTGTGGATCGTCAAGAGCGAGGCTGTAATCCCGAATCTGGTTGTTGGCCTCATCTCGCTCGCTCGTTGCCCGCCCAATCTCGTCCTCCAACTCGGTACTGAACAGCACGACGGCTTCGGTGCCGGGGTCGATGCGGTCGCCGGGACGCACGCGCAGTTCGCGCACTCTCCCCTCTAGTGGGGGGAAGATTTTGGCAATCTCCACCGGGAGCATCTGACCTTTCGCTTCCATTCGCAACTCGGACGGCACGAACGTCATCACGCCGATCAAGACGGCCAGAAGCACCACGATGGACACGATGATGAACCGCCGTTTCCCACCAAGTCCTTCCTGTACCTTCGCGATTGGCCACCAGAGGAACTTCAGAGGCACGCGTTTCATCTGGGCCGCGTTGTAGAGCGCGGGGGCCGCGTGTTTGATGACGATCTCCAGCCGCTGAATGAGAGGTTCGGTCTGTTCGGGCGGGTTGAAACTTTCCATCACCAGCACCGCGCGCGCGGGGCGGGTCTGGTCTTTTTCGCGTTCGTCGCGGGCGGGCTGAACGATGAGCAACTTCGGCTGGCTCTCGTGCAGGTAGTTATCGAGTGCTTCGGCCACCGCGGGCGGCAGGCCGGGGTCTTTCGTGCCCTTGAAGATGAGCGCTTCGCCCCACTGCAACACCGCTTCCATCAGGTAGCGCAGCCTGCGGACGTGCGTGCTGGCCTTCTCGACCACATCCGCTCCGCTGACGGCCTCCACCGTGACTCGCCAGCGGTCGTGGCGCACGCCGACGCACAGCCGGTCGCACTCGATGAGCTTGCGGCCTTCGTTGGCGACGTGGTAGGCGACTTCGGTGGGGTTGAGGCTACTGTGAATCTGCCGCGCGAACGATTCCACACCGGTGTAAGTCTTCTCGATGCCGGCCGCGACTCGCGCGTTACTGAACTGGTGATACTGACTGGCGTACCCGGCCATCTGGAACGTGTAGTTCAGAAAAGTGGGGTACATGCGCGGGTCGTGCGTCGGCGCTTGAAACACTTCCAGAACGCCGAACGGCTGCTTTTCCGGTGTGACGATTGGAGCAAAGAGCGCGAAGTGGTCGGTGAGGTTCGCCGGTGGAACTGGACCGGGTTCACCGGGACCGGGTGCCATTCGGCCGTTGGGTTCCAGAAGTACTGGTCGAGGAGGCGCGGACTGGAACACTTGCCTCAACACTTCGTTGTGGCACTGTCGGCTTCCGCGGCGAGTATCCAGCCCGACCTTATCCAGGTTCTCTTGACAGGCGAGTTGGAGGAAGCCTTGTGGTGTGCGCAGCCAGACAGCTCCGGCGGGGGCGTCGATGGCTGTCAGGGTTCGGTTGAGGAACTGCTGATAGAAGTCGGTTGGCGGAAGCGCTGAGCCGGCCAGCTTGGCGGCGGACTCGAAAGCGTCCTCGATTTGCCGGGCGTACTTGGCCTTGCCATCGTCGCCGGTGGCGGGAGAGGCTGTCGGGGTCGTGCTCACGGGGCAACCTCGTAATGCGTCCATCAAATGGCCGGTGTGTCGGCTCAGGTTTGATGGCTCCGGGGAACGGATCGTGGCTAGTTGCCCGTGCGACATGGTTCGCGAAAGGCGACCCACACAGGCGGGAGAATTTGGGGGCTTTCGGCGGAATACCGGTATTGTGCCAGTTTCGAGCCGACGCCAGAAAGGGCGAATGCAACCTTGACGATCTTACCTCGCAAGTACCCAATTCGGCAAGTTCGGGTCGAAACCGGAGCGATTTCAGACATTCAATGCGAAAGTGGTAAAGAACGAGGACACGGACCGCTCATCAACAAGCAAACGCCGGGCACCACGGAAGGGATGCCCGGCGTCTGTGTTATTGTGGGAAGTTAGCGAGCCAGGACTTTGAGCCAGCAAACCGTCGCCGGTTCAGAGATCAGTCATCAGTCAACGCGGTTTTCTCACTGATCACTGTTCACTGATTACTGCCCTCTGCCCTCTGACTTGGTCAGAGACCGTTTCAAAAGGTCGAAAGCCGGGTTGGCGACATTCTATAGATTGCCAGATAGCCAACATTGCCACACACAACAGTTGGCAATCTACCATTACTAGACAGCA
>JAKEEV010000286.1 GCA_022616395.1 Planctomycetia bacterium
CAGCCCGCGTTCCCGGATGCCCCAACGAGCGCCAACTGGACACTGGTGGGCATCTGCGCTCACGAAAGCGCCATGAAAGGCGGCGACAGAGTGCAAATCCCCGCGTGGTGAAAACGAAGAAATCGCCGCACGATCAACGCGGAAGAACGCACGATAAAGACAGAAGATAGAATGGCCACAAAAACGCACAAGAGGCACAAAATAGAAGACACGAATCGAGCTGATCTGAACTCAATCTTCCGTCTTTGTCTTCTGTTTTCTTTTGTGCCTCTTGTGCGTTTTTGTGGCCATTCTGTCTTTATCGCGCGTTCTTCCGCGTTGATCGTGCGGCTATTGCTTCTCCGCTGTCTACTTCGGTCGAGGTGGTGGGGCGATTTGCACGCCGACCGGTGGCGCTTCTGGAGTTTTCTTGTCGTCGGGCGGAGTTACGGGTTTGGGCTTCGGTTTCGGTGGAGTCGCAAGCGGAGCGTAGGTGTCTACATCCGCGAGGAGTTCGCCACCGGATCGCGTACTCATCGCCAGGAGCAGTTTCGGGTCGATGTCAGCCGGGATGAACCGCACCGAACCATCTCCCATCAGCGCGTACGTTCCTTGTTTGGTTCGGCCACCAACTCCGGGGTGCGTGTATCGGAAGCCAGCCATCGGGTCGCGTTCGTCCAGTCCGCGCACCGTTGCGCCGCCCCCAGCCATCCACGGTTGCTGCAACCCTGGCGGAGTTTGCATGATGTAGATCGTGTTCGCCAGTCCGTCGGTGACCTCATCGGCCTTCGACCCCCAGCCGTAGCCGGTCATGCCGAGTTTCTTCGCGAAGGTCTTGTTCGTTGGGTCATACCGGGCCGCTCCCAGCCCCTCGCCGGCAATCGCGACGTAGTTGGTCGCGCCGAAGACGTGGTCCGGTGAGTCGGGCCATGTGGCTCGCCACGCGGACTGCGGATAGTACGGCACGAGCAACTCCGGCACCCACTCGCTGGCCGCGGACAGGTTGTCCTTGTGGTTCCAGGCGACTCTCCTGTTAATCTGGCTGTAGAGTCGCCCGCGACCCATGTACGGCAGGAGGTCCGCGAACAGGCTGACGCGTTTCTCTGGAGTCGGCTCCAGATCGAGCGAATTGCGCGGCCGTTCGACCGTGCCTCGTGGGTACATGCCGAGTTTCTTGCTCGCTGCTGGACCGGCGGCCGCCAGCGCGATCCAGGAAGTCTCCGACGAGAAGATCGCCATCTTCCCCTTCATCTGGTTCGTCAGACCCATCAGACGCGGAGCGATTGCCACCCGGTAGGCGCTGTCCGGCCACGGCAAGGCAATCATGATCCGAAGTTGGTCATCGACCAGCACCAGATCGATGTATCCGGTCGGGAGGGTCGTGTCCTCCTTCTTGGGCGGGTCCGTAATCATGTCGCCGGGGCCAGGCGGCATGATGGGAATTTTTGGCGGCCCGCCTCCGCTTCCCTGGTATCCCGGCGGGCCTTTGGGACCCGGCAGACCTCCGGGCCGACGGTCAGGATCATCGGGATCGGGATACGTCGGGTCGTCAAAGCCCGGATACGTCGGGTACATCGGGTCCATCGGATACTTCGGCCCATCCGGCAACGTGTAGTCGCGGAACAGGACGGGCGTTGCCAGAAGCAGCTTGAGCAAATCCGCGACCGTCGTCAGACCCGGCCCCAAGTGATCCTTGGCCAGAGCACGAGCCTTTTCCGTCGAACCGGTGGTGATTCGGACAGTCGCGAACAACTGATGCCGGGTGAAACTGAGGACGCTCGCGCTGAGGTACTTCGTCGACTCGGCAATCGGCGTGAGCGTTTCGGAGAGAACCTTGTAATCGCTCTTGAGCAGCGCCGGGTTGTAGCGTTTCAGGTCGAACTTCTCGGCGTAGACGAACAGCGGGATCGTTGCCCTGTTCGCTTCCAGGTCGTCGAGCGCCTTCTTGAGCGCGGGGTCTTTCAGAGTCCGGTAGGCATCGATTGAGGTGAACACCTGGTCTCCCGTCTGCGTCTTCGGTTGCGGAGGCGGGGGAGGTGCGGGCTTGACATCCGTTGTGTCTGTCGCGTCTTTCTCTTTCGGAGGAGGAGCAGGCGGCGCGGGGGTAGACATCATCACCGACTTGAACGGCGGGTAACCGTTCTCATCCAGTGTTCCCAAAAAGCTCTTCAGGAGTGAGTGGTCACCGATCAGAATGTGCTGGGTATCGTAGACGCAGACGCCGATGGGTTTCTCGGCCGGCGGAGTCACAGTCGGCGGCTTTTCGTACAGATCGCCCACAAGCGATTGCATGGTCAGTGTGTTCGCCACCGCGAGGACAAACGGCGAGCGGGTGATGTGCAGAGTCCGTCCTTTCACCGTCTCGGGCTTCGGTTGAAGTTGCATCTTGCGGGTGATGTCCGTTGGCTTGGTTGGGTTCTTCAATCGCATGACGCCAAAGGAGTCGCGATTTGGCCCGACGAGGCAGTGGATGTACACCTCCACGTTGGGCTTCCCCTGGGAATCATCCAGGGGAAAGCCCATCGACTTGTGGAACATCTCCGAGATTTGCCGATCCGCCAGTTGCCCGTAGAGCGGGCTTTCCTGAACCCTGTCCATGTTGAAGCGATAGACCGCGACCGTCTCGGGCGGCAGCAGGTTCGTGGGGTTCTTCGTGCTGCCTGGAATCTCGGGAGCTCCCG
>JAKEEV010000287.1 GCA_022616395.1 Planctomycetia bacterium
AACGCTTGCTCTTGCGTTGAGAGAATGCCCGCGGACTTCTCTTCCGGCAGTTGGCGGAACGCCCACACCGCCAGCGGCACATGCACACATGGCGGATCGCTCGCGCAGTCGCAGTACACGTATCGCGGATCACCTCGAACCTGGAACCGCAGGGTGCAAGCCAGATCGTGGAACCTCACCGTCGGCTTGTGACTCTTCACCAGTTCGATGAGCAATCCCTTCTGAAACTGCGTGCGGGCCTGAGTGAGAACGGCGGGCTTGAAGTGTTTGGCGAGTTCGTCGTCGGTGATCTCGCCGGGGTTCCACGGGGCGTTGGGGTCTGTGGTTTGCGTCTTCGCAGATCGCTTCTGATACGCGAGGACTGTGCGGATGATGTGCCGGCACAGTTCGGTCGCGGGGCACGAGCAGCGACCCTCGGAAAGAACCTTCCCTCCGGGCAGCGTACACTTGACCTCGTCCGACCACTCGGCCGTCACCGTTCCGTTTTCTTCGCTGAACTTCGCGGTCACTTCGGCTTCATCGACTTCGCGCTGAGCGCGTTTCACCGTTCCGCGATTGGTCAGCGCGGCCAGGTCGTCCGCCGAGATGTGGAGCAGGTCGTCGCGTGGCATGGCGGCTCGTCCTTCCGTCGTGAATCCGGTCGAATGTCAAACCACAATCATCCACTCCGGCTGTTACCCCCCCGCCACCCCCCCGATTTTGCCTTCTCCACTTTCGCCCATGAATTATAGGTGTTTCTCACTTTGCGACGCAAAGCGGTGGCCTTTATTGTGAGCATTTGCCTTGTTTCATGGGCTTTGCTCGAGGCCGGGGGTGGCCTTAATCAATTCCACCGACCCCAGAAAACGCACGAAAGCCAGGAGACTGCCTTTGAGTCTCCCGGCTTGGTTGTGGCGTCGGCGCGTGAGGATGGGTGAGGCTCGTGCCAGGCAAATACGAAGGCTTGGTGGGAGGCTCGCCCTCCCGGCATCGCCATCTCTTCCCCGCAACTAACAAATATGACTGATACTGAACGCTTGTCAAGTACCAATCCGCAATTTTTTTCCCGCCCCGATTAACCACGACGAACAGAAATGCGCCTCGTTTGGGACGGAATTCGCACGCTTCCGACCCGTTTGAGCACGCACACGAAGCGATTCAACGATTTCGGTGCAGAACCAGCGTTATTCCTTACCCAACACCAGATCGACGACCCAGCAGCCGCAAACGTGTGGCCTGTCTTCAGCCCGAAGGGCTGGTACAACTTAGCCTGGGGCAACCAACTGATTGCAACGATTGGAGGTAGTTGTCATGAAAGGAGTTCGCGTTCCTGCTAACCTGCGGGGTGAGAAACCCAATCCGCGA
>JAKEEV010000288.1 GCA_022616395.1 Planctomycetia bacterium
GCGAACTCAAGAAGTAGCACTCCAGCGTCTGCCAAGACTGTTCACGCGGCCTTTGGCTCGGTCTTCTTTCCCCTTTTAGCGGGTTGGCTCTTCCAGCGGCGGTGGAGCCAGAAGTATTGCTCCGGGTGAGCGCGAATGAGTTTCTCCAGAGCCGCGGAGTAGCGTTCGGTGATCGCTTTCACCGCGTTAGGGTCGTCGGAATAGTCGCGTGGGTCGATGATGTCCGCGCACTGCACCGCGTAGAACAGCGGAGCAAGCGCACTTGCCGGATCGTAGTCTGGTCGTTGAGGATAGTCCGAACGCTTCACGCGCGGAACTCCCATCACCACCATCACCGCATCGAACTCCATCGCCATCAGCGCGATAGCTTTGTGCGTGCTCGCGGGCCGACCGAAGAAGTTCACGAACACCCCGCGGCTCCCCGCGTCCTGATCGGCGAGAGTCGCGACCTTCGCGCCATTCTTGAGCACTTCCGTTAATCGCGCGAAGTCATCATTCTTCGCGATGATCGTTTGCCCGGTGCCCTGACGGAACTTTAGCGCGTAGCGTTCGAGGTACGGGTTATCGAGTACGCGTGCGATGGCATAAGTGCGGAAGCCGAATAGCCCCAGCGCAAAGCCGGCCATCTCCCAGTTGCCGAAGTGAGCCGTAACCACCAACACACTGCGAGTGCCCAGCAGAGGAGGAAGCGTCAGCGAGCCGTGTTCCAGAACCAGATACTTCCGCCAGTTCGTGACGTGTAACTTTCGCGGGAGAAGGATCAACTCGATTGTGGCTCGCAGAAAGTGTTGATACATCTTCCTCACGAGGCGATCCGCTCTGGCGGGTTCATTTGCCAGTTCGGGGAACGCAGCCCGGACGTTTTCCAGCGCGACTTCGCGTCGACTGCGGACGAGCTTGTAGACGAGCCACGCGAGGAAGTCCGCCACGGCATAAGCGATTTGCGGCGGGACCATCTGCACGACCGCAACGATGAAACGCACGACCAGATAGACCGAGTAATCGACCGTGCGATTGCGAGCTTTCCTGGCCATCCGCGGCTCCCGATTCTGTGTGGGGGAATCGTACCCACTCGCTCGGCGTGTTGTCACCGTCAACCGGAAGGCAGCAACGAAATTCTGGTCGTTGAAGCAACCCAGCCGGCTGGGTCAGACCTCTCGGCAGGTTCCAGCAAGAATTTTGGGTTCAGTTGACCCATTTCCGCTCTCATGGGGTTTGAATAAGTTGTCTCCTGCTTACGTCTCACCGTTTGGACCGCCCGATTGACCCACCAACGACTCGCCCTGTTCGCCTCGCCCGGAATTTGTCAGGCTTCGCCTTCTAACGTGCGGTCCGGTGACTGTTTCGGCCTTTCCGCCCCATCCGGATTGGTTTCGGGGGGCTTTCACTGAAGGAGTGCATCATGCGAGCGTTCCGTATTCTCGGTTTGGCTGCGGTGCTGGGGCTTTCGCTGTCGGTTGCTTCAGCTGACGACTTCAAGTCTGGTCCGGATAAGAAGGCCGCCGGCGCCTTCAACGTCAAGGCGATCACCGGCGAGAAGGCCGGCAAGACCCTCTGCTACTACTGCCAGTACAACGCCCAGAAGCGCCCCGCGGTCGTCATGATCTTCACCCAGAAGGCCGACGACAACCTGGTGACCCTGGTCAAGGCCGTGGACGAAGTCCAGAAGAACAACAAGGATCTCGGCACCGTGGTCGTCGGCGTCAGCGGTGTCAAGGCCGCGGACTTCGAGAAGATTCAGACCACCCACAAGCTGACAACCCCGCTGACCATCGCCGAAGATAAAGACGGCCCCGAGAAGTACAAACTCAACAAGGAAGCGGTCGTCACCGTGCTGGTTTACAAGAAGGGTGACGACATCACCAAGAGCTTTGCGTTCAAGAACACGAAGGACGCTGCCGACAAAGCCAAGGACATCGCCGCCGCCGCGACCGAAGCCGTGAAGTAAGCTTCAGCGTGTCCGGCGATAACCCGTACACCCCACCCGGAGCGGTTCCGGGTGGGGCTTTTTCCATGAGGAGCCCATCATGCGTTTGATTCAGGGGATTGGACTGGCAGCGATTGTATTATCGCTGTCGGCCGTCCGGGCGGACGACTTGAAGTCCGGCCCACAGAAATCGGTGGCCCCTTCGACGTGAAGGCGATCACCGGAGCCAGCAAGGGCAAAACCTTCTGCTATGTTTGAAAGTACAATGGAGAGCGTCGGCCTGCCGTGGTGGTGATTTTCACCCAGAAGGCAGACGACAACTTGGCCAGTTTGGTCAAGGCCGTGGATGAGGTGCAGAAGAATAACGCCAAGCTCGGAACCTTCGTTGTAGGTGTCAGCGGTGTCGAGGAAGCCGACTTCGAGAAACTTCAAACGACACACAAGTTGACCACTCCGCTCACAATCGCCAAAGACAAGGACGGGCCGCCGAAGTACACGCTGAACAAGGAGGCGGCCGTCACGGTGGTTGTGTACAAGAGAGGCGGCGTGGTCAGTAAGAACTTCGCATTCAAGGACACCAAGGCCGCCGCTGACAAGGCCAAGGAGATCGCCGAGGCCGCAACCGAAGCTTTGAAGTAGCGATCCCACCTCACTCTCCGGGGGTTGAAACCCCTGGCTATTGTCGGTGACCCCGTTGGGGTCACAACTCTTCGGACCCCGAAGGGGTCACCGATAATAGCCAGGGGTTTCAACCCCTGATCCGCATGACACCCCTCGCGGTTTCGGAGTTCCTCATGCGCCTTCTGCTCCTCGCCTCGCTTCCCCTCTTCGCTCTTTCGCTTGCCTGGGCGCAGCCTCAACCGCCGGATGTGCCCGGCCCGATCAATGTTTCCCCGAAGGCAGTCGCGTCAGATAAGAGCGTGAAACTCGATTACGACATCGTCTACGTTCGCGCTCCTCGGAAGGGAGACGCGGTCGGCACCAACTGGCCGGAGATTTCCAACCCGGTGTTCATGGACGCCGGCGCGGACCTCATGTTGCTTCACCCAAATGGAAGCGAAGAGGTGCTGGTGAAGGGCGGAGCGGGTTCGGTCACCGATCCGATGGTGTCTTACGATGGCGAATGGGTTTACTACTCGCTCTTCCACGACATGAAGGGCGCGAGTGTCTCGCAAGGACCGGCGGGCGGAGCGGACATCTACAAGATTCACTTGAAGTCGAAGAAGATCGTCCGGTTGACTCATCAGGTGTTCACGCCGAACACAGGCGCTGCGAACTGGAGCAAGGATTTCCGCACGCCACAAGCGGGGAAGAATCATCTCGAATATGGCGTGTTCAACATGGGTGCTTGCCCGCTGCCGGGCGGACGAGTGATCTTCACCAGCAACCGCAATGCCTTCAAACCGCCGAAACGCCTTCCTCACACGCTTCAACTCTTCGTGATGGATGAGGATGGGAGTAACGTCGAGTGCATCGGGCACCTCAACATCGGCATGGCTCTTCACCCGGTCGTGTTGAAGGACGGCCGCGTGATGTTCTCGTCTCTGGAATCGCAAGGGCTACGCTCTTCAACGCTCTGGGGCTTGTGGCAAATCAACCCGGATGGCACGAACTGGGGTCCGCTCGCCAGCGCGTTCCTCCCTGGAGCCAGCCCCAGTGCGTGGCACTTCCAGACGCAACTTTCGGACGAATCGATTGTCGCGGAGGAGTATTACAGCCAGACGAGTAGCGGATTCGGCAACCTCGTGAAGTTCCCGGTGAAGGCGCCTGAAGGAAAAGCATTCGGGCCAGGGTACACGCTCGATCCGCGAAATCCACCGCTGCGCCACGGTCGCGCCGATGACGGCAAGGCACGCATTCGGCGACTGCCGTTCAGCCCGTTTGGAATCGAATCCATCACGCCCTTCGCGCGCGCGGATGAAGGGCCATCGGATTACGCGGTGCGTGGATCGCGACCCATTCGCGGGCAAGACACCGCTCCGCGAGTGGGCAAAGTCACTCATCCTTCAGCGGCTCCAGACAATCACTTGTTAGTTGTGTGGTCATCCGGACCAGTGAATGGCGGATACACGGTTCATCAGCCCGCGGTCGATGGCGGACTTTACCTCATCAAGGAAGGGAAGACGGTGAACGAGCCGGGCGAGATGCTGCTGATCAAGAACGACCCGAAGTACAACGAGCAGTGGCCGCGCGCAGTGGTTCCGTACAAGCGCATTCACGGTGTTGATGAACCGCGCGCAACGCCGCAAGCGGCTAATGATGGGAAGCTCTCGAAGCATCTCCCGGCCGGAACCCCCTTCGGGTTGGTTGGCACATCGAGCTTCTACAAGCGCGAGAGCTATCCGAATGGCGTTGTGAAGCCCGGCAGCGTGACCGCGACCTTCGCGGGCGGAGATGCGAGCGGCTACGAAGCCCTCGACCCGTTCAATACGGCGCTCGATGGCACTTCGCTCAACTGGTTCAATCAGGGCGCGGACGCGGGGCGATACTCGAATAGCGACATCCACGCGGTGCGAATCCTCGCGATGGAGCCAACAACCGACCGCCACAAGGGACCGAACTCCGGTCGCACATTCCGCAGCCACGCGAACGAACGACTTCGTATTCTCGGCGAAATCCCACTGCGCAAGTTCACCGGAGACAAGCAGCCGACAGACCCGGACGGCAACCCGGATACGAGCTTCCTGGCGAAGATTCCCGCCGATGTCGCGTTCACGTTCCAGGCGCTCGACAAGAACGGAATGGTGCTCAACATGGCTCAGACATGGCACCAGTTAAGGCCGGGCGAAGTGCGCCACGACTGCGGAGGATGTCACGCTCACAGTCAGAAGCCCACCGACTTCAAGCTCACTTCTGCCGCGAAGCCCGATTACGAAGTCTTCGACCTCACTCAGAAGACTCCGCTCTTGACCACAAAGGCGAGCGACCAGAGCAAGAAGAAGTGGGACACGAAGGACGAGACCGGCGTGAAGTTCGCCGATGGCGTGAAGAACGTCGAATACTTTCGCGACATCAAACCGATTCTGGATCGCAGTTGCGCCGCGTGCCATACGAACAAGAACACGAAACCTCCTGGTAACCTCGTGCTTGATGACGACAAGACGGTAAACCTTCCCGACGCGGACGATGTGCCCGGCACTTACTACCGACTCGCGATGGACTACGCGGGGCGATTCGGACACAAACCGCTCATTACAGGTTGGCGGAATCACAATGCGTCGCGCTACATCCGCATGTTCCAGTCTCGGCGCAGTTTGATTGTGTGGAAGATTTACGGCGAGCGGCTCGACGGTTTCAGTAACGACGATTTCCCAACCGAAACCACACCCGGAGATGTGCGCACGCTCGCGCTGAAGAGGCAGCCCGTTGCGAACACGCCCGCGAACCGCAACCGGGCCGACCTCGACTTCACCGGAAGCATCATGCCTCCGCCGGACGCGGTGAAAAGCGGTAAGGTCGCGCCTCTGACAGATGAAGACAAGCGCACGCTGGTCCGCTGGATCGATCTCGGCTGCCCGATTGATCTGAGTTACAACCCCGCTACACCGCAAGCGGCTGGTTTTGGCTGGATGCTCGACGACCAGCGACCGACGCTCGCTCTCTCTTCACCAAAGCCCGGCGCGAATCCGCCTCTGGATCGCATTCTCATCGGGATGCACGATTACGGCACCGGCCTGGACGCGAATAGCTTTGAAGTGATCGCGGACTTCGCGGTCAACGGAGTTGCAGCCGGAACGAACCTCGCTCCGAAGTTCGCTTCGCTCGGAGGAGGCATCTTCGAACTGAAACTTGAAACTCCGCTCGCGGTGAATCGCGGAAAGCTCATCGTGAGCGTGAAGGACAGGCAGGGGAACGTGACCAGGATCGAGCGCACGTTGTCGGCAAAGTGAGCGTTTTTCATAGTAGTCCTCACGCTCCGCGTGAGGACTACTATGAAAAACGACGCGGGCCAGGATGAATCCCGGCCCGCGCGTTCTCGCAATGTGTTTACTTCTCATCCTGGGTTGTGGAAGGCTCACGGCATCGCCGCATAGGAGCAGGTGTTGCATGCTCCGGAACCGCGGACCGCGAGGTTGTGCCAGACCGGAGCATGCAACACCTGCTCCTGTGCGAAAGCGGTGCTGGAACAACCTTCCTCGCGTCAAGTGCCTGACAATTCGCTCGGATGACGCAACATCATCCTTGTGCAGAGCACTGAGCTAAACGACTTCGCGAGAACAACGAAGAAAGTAATCCGATCCGTGCCCGCAAACAAGTAGGTGCCGCTTGCCGAGCGGCACTCTTCACTCTGTGCCGCTCGGCAAGCCGCACCTACTCCAGCCCCAACAGAGCGAGCGCGTCGCGGGCGATCATCGCTTCGATTTTCGCTTCGTCCAGACGCGGTAAGTTTGTGCCTTCCAGCATCTTGTCGAGCGAGCGCAGGCCGTCGAGAGTCGCGTTCACGGTTGTGAATGGGTAGTCCGTGCCAAAGAGAACCTTGTCCCACACGCCGTATTCCTGAACCAGCATCAAGCTGTGATAGAACTGGAAGGGCCTGTAGTGCAGCGCGCTGATGTCCGCGAACACATTCGGGTGTTTGCGGATCGTCACCACGCATTCGCCCCCATACGGATGGCCGAGGTGCGCAAGGATGAGCTTCACTTCGGGATGACGAATCGCGACCGTGTCGAGGTGTCTCGGAAGTGTGTATTCGATAGGTGCCTGACTCACGAAGGTCGTTCCGGTGTGAAGCAACACGGGAAGTCTGTGCTTCGCGGCATACTTCCAGAGCGGTTCGAGTCGCTCGTCGGCGGGATTGAACCCCGCATACATCGGCAGGAGCTTGATTCCGCGCAATCCCAATTCTGTGTGGCCAGCGCGTAATTCCTTCTCCCAGTGTGGTTGCGTCGGATCAACGGAAAGAAAGCCGATGAGCGTGTCGGGGTGCGATGCGACATACGCCGCGATGTGCCGGTCATCGACCCACACGCCGGAGAGCTTCGCCTTGCCTCCAAAGACGATGGTTCGCACCGGCACCCGACACGCAGTTCGGTAATCCTCGTAGCGCACGGTGAGGTCGAACTCCGAGCCGCCCTTGGCGCGTTTCGCCTGTTCGAGGAAGTCACTGGTGAAGTCGCGCGGATATTCCCAGAAGTGACTGTGTACGTCGATTATCACGATGCAACCTCCGCTTCAGTAGGGGCCGCTTGCCGAGCGGAACGGTTTTTATAGTAGTCCTCACGCTCCGCGTGATGCCGCGAGCGCTAGCGAGCGAAGAGCAATACACATCACGCGGAGCGTGAGGACTACTCTGAAGCCCGCCTCGGCTCGGCGGGCCTACTTGTGCGGCTCCGGGAGTGGTGTGAA